>JAZDGE010000474.1:0-8313 GCA_043807175.1 Acidobacteriota bacterium | reverse complement strand
GCGGGCGGATAAACACACGACCGGGCGGGCGCGTATTAAGAGGCGAGCCTGATTCTCCTCCTCCTCCTTGCACCCGGCGCCGCCAAAAGCGGCGCCGCGGTGCGTCTGCACCCCCCGCCCACCCGCCCAGCTATCAGCTTTCAGCTTTCAGCTCTCAGCTCGAAGCTACTCGCGCCGGGCTGCCCATGGTGGTCTCGGTGCCGACACGGAGGCGGAACACTGGCGAGCGAGGCAGGTGAGGGTAGGGCGGGCGTACGGATATTCGAGAGCTTCGAATTCCCAGTTTGGCCGTTGGCCCACGCCCCGTCAGCTCGAACCCCTCGCAAGCGGCCTCCAGATTCGAGCCAAAAACCAGGCGCTGTCAGCCGTTGATGAAGGCAGAAAGCTGATAGCCGAAAGCTGAAGGCTGAGAGCTGAGCGCTGAAATCTGATGGCTGGGTGGGAGGGAGGGCGGCCACCCTACATGTACAGTCCGCCAGAGACGTTGAGTACCTCGCCCGAGATGTACGAGCCCCCCGGCCCGGCGAGGAACACCACCGCCTCGGCGACGTCATCCACGCTTCCGAGGCGCGGGATGGCGAGCGCGGCCAGGAGCGCCTTGCGCTGCTCATCGGTGAGCTTGGCGGTCATGGCGGTCTGGATGTAGCCGGGCGCCACCGCGTTGACCGTGATGTTGCGGCTCCCGAGCTCACGCGCCAGTGCCTTGGTGAAACCGATGATCCCGGCCTTCGCCGCGGCGTAGTTCGCCTGCCCGGGGTTGCCCATCAGCCCGACCACCGAGGAGATGTTGATGATCCGCCCCTCGCGCTGGCGCAGCATGATCCGCGCCGCCGGCTGAGTGACATGGAACGTACCGTCGAGGTTGGTCGCCATCACCCGCCGCCACGACTGCGCCTTCATGCGCAGGAAGAGCTGGTCGTCGGTGATGCCGGCGTTGTTGACGAGGATGTGGAGCCCACCCAGCTCCTTTACGACCGCCTCGACGGTTGCCTCGGCGGCCGCGGGATCGGTGACGTCGAGCGCCCGTCCGTGCGCCTGGCCGCCCGCCGCAACGATGCCAGCAGCCACCGCCGCTACCGCCTCCGGGCGGCGCGAGGTGCAGACCACGACCGCGCCTTCGCGAGCCAGCGCCCCCGCGCAGGCAGCGCCGATCCCCTGGCTCGCCCCCGTCACCAGTGCCACCTTGCCCGCCAACACTGCGCTCATTTCTGCCTCCTCGAGGGCCGCGCCAGGAACGCCTCAAGCTGCTCGGCTGTCCCGGCCTGAATGGTAGTCGCGCCGCGGACAATCCGGCGAATGAGCCCGCAAAGCACGCTTCCCGGTCCAACCTCGACGAAGGTGTCGAAGCCGTCGGCGACCATCCGCTGCACCAGCTCGACCCAGCGCACCGGCGCATCGACCTGCCGGATCAACCCCTCGCGCACCGCCCCCGCGGCCGCGACCGACACGGCGTCGACATTGTTGTAGAGCGGACAGGACAGGGACGCAAACGGGAGCGCCGCCAAAACCGGCGCCAGGCCCTCGCGCGACGGCCTCATCAGGGGCGAGTGAAAGGGCGCCGACACCGGCAGCGCCACCACGCGCTTCGCGCCGCGGGCCATGAGCAGCTCGCCGGCGCGGGCGACGGCCCCGGCATGGCCGGCGATCACGTTTTGCTCCGGGGCGTTGTGGTTTGCCACCACCACCACCTCGGCCGCGCTCGAGGCCTCGCGGCAGGCGCCCTCGACCTCCTCTGCGGTGGGACCGAGAACGGCTGCCATCGCCCCATGCCCGACGGGGACTGCTGCCTGCATCAGCTCGCCGCGCCGGCGCACCGCCCGCACGAGGTCGCAAATGCCGAGCCCGCCGGCCGCACCGATCGCCGAGTACTCGCCGAGCGAGTGGCCGGCAACGCCGTCGGCGCGCTTGCCCGCCGCGGCCAACACCGCCGCCGCCGCCAGGGACACCGTCAGGATCGCGGGCTGGGTGTTGGCGGTCAGCTTCAGCGTCGCCTCGGGACCCTCAAAGCAAAGGCGGGAGAGCCCCTCGCCCAACGCCTCGTCAGCGCTCGCGAAGACCTCGCGCGCCTCGGGGTAGCGCTCGGCCAGGTCCCGGCCCATGCCGGCGAACTGGCTGCCCTGCCCGGGAAAGACATAGGCGAGCTTGCCCATCACCCTGCCCTTCTCATCCGGTGATGGCGCCTCACAGGCGTCCCTGCGCCGAACGCTTGATCAGCGTCTGGGCGATCTCGTTGCGCTGGATCTGGTTGGTGCCCTCGTAGATCTGCAGGATCTTGGCGTCCCGCAGCATCTTCTCGACCGGGTAGTCCCGCATGTAGCCATAGCCGCCGAAGACCTGCACGGCGTCGAGCGCCACCGCCACCGCGGCGTCGGAACCCACCACCTTGGCCAGCGAGGACTCCATCGCATACTCGGCGGCGCCCGAGTCGATCGTGCGCGCCGCGGCGTACACCAGCGCACGCGCCGCCTCGACCCGGATCGCCATCTCGGCCAGCATGTGGCCGACCGCCTGGAAGGCCGCGATCGGCTTGCCGAACTGCTTGCGCTCACGAGCGTAGCTCACCGCGGCCTCGAGCGCTCCCTGAGCCAGGCCGACCCCCTGCGCGCCGACCGCCACGCGGGCCCGCTCGAGGGTGCGAATCGTGAGCGGAAAACCCATCCCCTCACGGCCGATGCGGTTGGCCTCGGGAATGCGCACCGCATCGAAAATCACCTCGCGTGTCGCCGAGGCACGGATACCCAGCTTGTCCTCCTTCTTGCCGAAAGAGAGGCCCTGGCGATCCGCCTCGACGAGAAACGCCGTCGCTCCGCGCGCCCCCTTGGCCGGGTCGGTCAAGGCGATCACGGAGTAGAAGTCGGCCTCGCCGCCATTGGTGATCCACTGCTTTGTGCCAGTGATCACGTAATCGGCGCCCTCACGCACCGCCCTGGTGCGCATCGCGAAGGCATCCGAGCCGGCTCCGGCCTCGGTGAGGCAGAACGCTGCCAGCCACTCGCCCGAGGCCACCTTGGGCAGCACCCTGGCCTTCATCGCCTCATCGCCGCCCAGCAGCACCGGCAACGTGCCAAGGGCAATCGCCCCGTACGAGGTGGACACGCCGAGGCAGGCGCGGGAGAGCTCCTCGGTGACCAGGGAAAGCTCCATCATCCCGCAGCCAAGGCCGCCGTACTCCTCGGGAATGAACACGCCGGTGAGCCCGGCCTTGGCGCAGATACCGAGGATCTCGCGCGGGAAGATCTCCTCGCGGTCGAAGCGAGCGCGCACCGGCACCACCTCGCGCGCCGCGATCGCGCGCGTGAGCTTCACGATTTCCTGCTGTGTCTCGGTAAGAAAGTGTTCCATGCAACCCCCCTCGAAAGAAGAAAGACAGCTTTCAGCGCTCAGGTTTCAGCCTTCAGCCACTAGCCATCAGCTGATTGCTGATAGCTGATTGCTGATTGCTGCCCTCGTCCTTCACCAGCGCAGCAGCGCCGCCGCCCAAGTCAGACCGCCGCCAAAGGCAGCCGTCAGCACCAGGTCACCACGGTGCAGGACGTCCCGGTCGAGCGCCTCCCGCAACGCCAGTGGAATCGAGGCCGCAGAGGTGTTTCCGACCCGCTCGAGGTTGACGTACACCTTCTCAGGCGCCAGCCCCAGCCGCTCGCCGACGGCATCGATGATCCGCTTGTTGGCCTGGTGGGGCACGAAGAGATCGACCTCCTCCACGCCCACGCCGGCGCCGCCCAGCACCTCCTGGCAGACCTCGGTGAGGGAGCGCACAGCGACCTTGAACGTCTCGTTGCCACGCATCTTGAGGAACGGCAACCGCGCATCGATGTGCGCCTTGACATTGGGCGGGTACTTGCTCCCTCCGCCCGGCATGGCGATGAAGTCGGCGAACGTGCCATCGCTGTGCCAGGCACAGCGCAACACACCCTCCCCGGCGGGCGCCGCCTTGAGCACCGCCGCCCCCGCGCCATCGCCGAAGAGGATGCAGGTGGCGCGGTCGGTGTAGTCGGTGTAACGAGACAATGTCTCAACTCCGATGATCATCGCAGTCGAAACCTCGCCCGAGGCAATGAACTGGCGGGCCACGTTGAGGGCATAGAGGAAGCCCGAGCAGGCAGCCGAGATGTCGAAGCACACCGCGCGAGCGAGCCCCAGAGCGGGCTGGATGATCGTCGCGGTGGACGGAACCGGCTGCTCGGGCGTCGCGGTGGCGACGATCAGCAGCTCGACCTCCTCGGGAGCGATCCCCGCGTCGGCGAGCGCCCTCCGGCCCGCTTCGACCGCGAGCGTGGCCGTGCTCTCGCCCTCGGAGACAACATGGCGCTCCCTCATGCCGGTGCGCGCTAGGATCCACTCGTCCGAGGTGTCGAGGAGGCGCTCGAAGTCCTTGTTGGTAAGCACACGCGCAGGCAGGAAGGTCCCGAGCCCGACCACGCGCGCAGTTCGCCCATGCTGGTCGTGCACTTTAGCTGTTCTCCATCTCGAGCCTGGCGCCGAGCTCGGCGATCTTCTCCTCGATGTGCCCGATCACGCCCCGGGTCGCATAGGAGTGGGCAAAGCGCAGGGCATTGCGGATTGCCTTCGGGCTCGACCGGCCATGGCCGACGAGGCAGGCGCCGAGCACGCCGAGTAGCGGCGCACCGCCGTACTCCGAGTAGTCCACCTGGCGCTTGAAGCCGGCGAAGGCGCCCTTGGCCAGGAGGAAGCCCGCCGAGTAGACGGGGGAGCGCCTGGCCTCCCGCTTGAGGAGGGTGAACACCATCTCGCCCAGCCCTTCCGAGACCTTGAGCACGACATTGCCGACGAAGCCGTCGCACACCACGACGTCGGCCGCGCCCGAGTAGACATCGCGGCCCTCGACATTGCCGATGAAGTTGAGGCCCACCTCGTTGAGCTGGCGGTAGGCCTCCTGGGTCAGGCGGTCGCCCTTGCCCGCCTCCTCGCCCACCGAGAGCAGGCCAACGCGGGGCTGTGTCACCCCCATCACAGCCTGCGAGTAGAAGTGGCCCATGACCGCGAACTGCACCAGGTGCTTTGGCTTGCAGTCGACATTGGCGCCCACGTCGAGAATCAAGGTCTGCTGATCGATCCCCGGCACCGGCGAGGCGAGGGCGGGCCTCTCGACCCCCTTGATCATCCCTAGGGTCAGCTTGGCCGCCACCATCGCGGCGCCGGTATTGCCGGCGGTAACAAACGCCGACGCCACCCCGTCGCGGACGAGACGCGCGCAGACCGACAACGACGAGTTGCGTTTGCTCCTCACCGGTGCAGTCGGGGGGTCATCCATCGCCACCACCTCGGGGGCGTCGACGATGTGAAGGCCGCGGGGCGCGCCGCCGTGGCGGGCGAGCTCCCGGCGCAACAGCGCCTCACGCCCCACCAGCAGCACCTGAAGGCCATGCTGGCGGACGGCCTCCACCGCGCCCTGGACGGTTGCAGCGGGGGCGTGATCGCCCCCCATGGCGTCCAGCGCCACGGCGCCCGTTCCAGAAGGTGTCACGGCCTCACCGCGAGCAGACCCTACGAAAGCTCCTCGACATGGAGAACCTGCCGCCCCTCGTACATCCCGCAGTGGCCGCACACGCGGTGCGGCAGCTTGGGCTGGAAGCAGTTCGGGCAGATCGAGGTCGCGGGTTGCGCGAGATGATCATGGGCCCGGCGGCTATCCCGGCGAGCCTTCGAATGACGGCGCTTTGGATTCGGCATAACTCGATACCTCCCATTACTTAGGCTTGGCGCCAACTGCGCAGTGGCGCCCAGCGTTGATCCACCGGGGCGGGACATTCGCACCGCCCGGAATTGAGGTCCGCGCCACAGTGCGGGCACAGCCCCTGGCAACCTTCGGCGCACAGCGGCTTCAGCGGCAGCGCCAGTTGCAGTTGCTCCTCTGCCAGCTCGGCGAGGTCCACCTCGGGAACATCGTAAAAACACACCTCGAGCTCATCCCTGCCGAGCTCTGTCTCGTCTCCCTCGGGCGCCGCGGCCAGCGGCAGAAGGTCCACGGAGAAGGACTCGGAGAAGGTGAATCCATACTCCTGCAGACAACGCCCACAACGCAGCCTGGCTGCGCCATGGACCTCGCCGGAAAGGACATACCCCTTTTCTGACTTTTCCACGACGCCTGAAATTTCAACTTCACTCGGAGACATGGTCTCCGCCCCGCCGGTCCCGGCGGGGAGCTCGAATCGTTCGTAAAAAGCCAGAGGCTCACTTTCGGCTCGCAGGAGCTGCACGCGGAGCACGTCCCACCCCCTCCGGGGCCTTGCAGAATAGCAACCGAAGACGCCGGCGTCAACGCGCAAGTAGCGAAGGCAGCGGCAAGGAGATCGCCACCGGCCGGAGCAGCGAGTGCACGACCGCCCCCATGCCGGCAAGGTTGGCGGCTAACCAGATGCCGTTCCCGACCACCGGGAGCAGGCCAAGGGTCGCGAGCACCAGCATGCCGGCGCCGGTCCGCGCCACCTCACCGCGCAGGCCGAGCGGCAGCGCTCCTCGCAGCGCGTCGCCGGCCAGCCACGCGATGGCGACCAGGCCGAGAATCTTCACAATCAGAAACGCGACCACGCCAGCCAGCAGCAGCAGGGCGCCCAGGCCAGTCCCGAGCGCCCCCAACATGAAGACGATCGCCACCAGCCAAACCGCGAGCGAGAGCGCGCCGATCACGAGAATCCGCAGCGGCTCGGCCGCGAGCCGGTCCGCACGCTGCCGAAGGTAGTGCGGCGCCACCAGGATCAGCAGCGTGGCGAGCAACGTCCATCCCCCCACGCGAAGAAGCCTCAGGCCCCACCGGGTCGCGGCGGCCTGCTGCCCGGAGGAGGCAAAGGCTAGCCCTTCCAGCGTCGCCAACGAGACGACGCGGCCACCCACCCTGCCCGGCCCTGCGACTCTGCCGCCGATCGCGACCACGTCGCCGCTCACCTCGGCGCCGGGCAGAAGCTCGACATCGCCAGCCAGGGCCACCACATCGCCCTCGACGGTCGAGCCCACCAACACCGACCCCAGCAGACTCACCACCGGGCCGCTGGTCGGCGCGGTGACCTGCAGGTCTACGCCGGCGCGCGGCGGCGGCGCCACCGCGAGAGCGCCGGCGAGGAGCAGTCCAGCTACCACTTCCTGCCCCGCTCGACCGGACGGGCAAGGGCAGCGACCGCCAGGCTGCCACCGAGCGCGGTTGCGACCAGCCACATCACCAGACCACCGCCGCCGGCCGCCAGCACCACGCGCGCCGCGTCCGCGCTCCCCCGCACCGCCGTCACCAGATCGAGCGCGGTCGAGAGCAACCAGCCACCCAGTTGCGCCGTCGCTCCCGGCAGGAGTGACACCGCCGAGCCGCCGGGCAGGGGGCCGAGCAGACCCAGGCCGACCGCCACGAGGCCCAGCGAGGCCGCGGCCGGCAACCAGGTCAGTGGACGCCGCAGTTGCCAGGGCGCCGGCGGCAGCGCCGCAAAGATCTCGGCGGCGCGCTCCTTGTTTCCCTCCTCCGGCGCCAGGGAGTCGAGGAGGGAGACCAGCGCCGCTTGCCGCGAGCAGGCGGGGCAGCGCTTCAGATGCGCGGCCACCTCAAGGGATCGCTCGCCCCCGGTTTCCTCGAGAAACCGCGCCACTTCCCGGCACGGATCGTTCACGGCTGACCTCCAACCTGGGAGAGGTAGTCCCCCAGCGCCCCTCTCAATACGCTGTGGGCGCGAAAAAGTTTGTTCTTCACCGTGCCGAGCGGCATCCCCTTTAGATCGGCAATCTCGTTGTACGCGAGGCCGACGAAATGGCGCAGCCTCACCAGCTCCTGATAGGCCGCCGGAAGCTGCTCGATCTCGCGCGCGAGCGCCTGAGCAAGCTCGCGATTGGCCAGCTCTCCCAGAGGTCCGCGGCGGAGGTCCGCGGGGTCGATGCGCAGCTCGTCGCCCTCATCGTCCTCTCCTTGGTCGAGGGAAATGACCGGCGCACGGCGGCGGCGCAGTTGGTCGATCGCGAGGTTGCGCGCAATCCGGAACAGCCAGGTCGAAAAGCGGAAGCTGCGGTCGTAGGAACCGAGATTGCGCCACACTCTGATGAATGTCTCCTGGACGAGGTCGCGCGCCTCCTCGGCGACGCCGACAATTTGCGTGACGTAGACCTGGAGCTTTGGCTCGTAGCGCCGTATCAAGGCGGCAAAGGCGGCCTCATCGCCGGCCAGCACGCGGTCAACGATGACGGCATCGTCCTCGAGCACGCCGGCAAGTGTACCCTGGAGCAGGTGAATCGGGACTCCACCGAGGCTTCGCCTCCAGTTAAGAGCTCACAGCCGACAGCTAAGGCGGCGGAGCCGCAACCAAATGGTTTCGGCTC
>JAZDGE010000473.1:0-10027 GCA_043807175.1 Acidobacteriota bacterium | reverse complement strand
GCTCGAGGTGATTCTCGAGGACCTGCGGCTCAAGTGCGAGCTGCTCGGGCGCCTGGCCCCACGGCTGCGGGAGGACGCCCTGATCTGGACCAACACCTCCTCACTCTCCGTCCACACCATGGGGGTGGCGTCGGGGCGGAGAGGCCGCTTCATCGGCACCCATGGAATGAACCCGGTCTACCAGATGGCCGCGGTCGAAGTGGTCTGCCACCCGGAGGTCGCCGAAGCTACGGTGATGCTCACCCTGGAAATCCTCAAGGGCCTTGGCAAGGACCCCTTCCTGGCGAGCGACGTCACCGGCTTCTGGGTCAACAAGCACCTGGTGCCCTTCATGCTCGAGGCGATGCGTGCGCTCGAGCGCGGCGAGATCCAGGTCGAGGACGGGGATCGGGGGCTGAAAGGGAGCCTCGGCCACCCCCAGGGGGTGTTCAAGCTCTCCGACTTCATCGGCGCCGACACCATGTACCGCGTGGCCATGGCCATGTACCTCGCGACCCAGGACCCCCGCTACTACCCGCCGGTACTGCTCACCCGCATGTTCAAGCGCGGCGAGCTGGGCGTGAAGACCGGCAAGGGCTTCTACGAGTGGGAGGGGTTCACCCCCAAGGCTGGCCGCTCGTTCTCCGAGTTCACCATCACGAGCTCCGACACGCTGCTCGATCTCTAGGAGCCCCATCGGGGCAGGATTTGAATCAATGGAAGAAGTCTTTCATGCGGCGTACGGGTGGGGGACGGGCGGATGGGTCTTCTGGGTGGGGAGCGGAGGAAACTGTCGACTGTCGACTGTCGACTCTCGACGCGCAGCTATGCCCCGTCGGTGCGAGGCAGAGCTTCACCACGCGCCCGCGCCGTGAACGGGCGTCGAGGAGGTTGCCGATGAGTGCGAACGCGGTGGGTTTTCCCAAGGCCAGGATCCCCTACGGAACCTGGGGATCCAGCTACTTCCCCGCCTGGCAACTGTCACCCCTCGCCGAGGTCAACATCGGCCAGTTCGCCGGTGAGGCGATGGCGAGGATTCTCGGCCTCCGCAGAGTGCCCAAGGACCAGCTCGACTACCTCGTCATCGGCTCCACCATCCCGTGGCACTGGAAGTTCTGGAACGCGCCGCTGGTGGCAAGCTGCCTGGGGCATCGCCTCGCCGGCTATCACCTCGAGCAGGCGTGCGCGACCGGCCTGCAGGCGGTGGTCGCCGCCGCCGCCGAGGTCGAAGGGGAATCCCACCGGGTGGTCGGGGTGCTGACCTTCGATCGCACCAGCGACTCACCCGTAGGGGTCTTCCCGGAGCGCCGAAGTTTCCAGCGGACGATTCCAATCGCCGACGTCTGGGACAACTTCGGGTTCGACCCGGCGACCGGCAATGCGATGCTCGCGACCGCCGGTCTGGCGGCGCGCAAGCACAGGATCGATCGCCGGGAGGTGGACGAGCTCACCGTCTGCCGGTATTCCCAGTACTTCGAGGCGAAAGCGTCAGGCTTCCTCGAGCGCGTCCTCGTGCCGCTGGAGGTGCTGAGCCCGCAGGGCGCCGTGGTCGGGCGAGTGGATGACGATCTCGGGGTTCGCCAGGTCACGCTCGCCGGCCTACAGGTCATGCGCGAGCTTGAGACCTGCGTCACGGGCGGCACGCAGACGCACGCCTCCGACGGCATGGCCTGCCTGCTGGTGGCGAGCCACGAGCAGGCCGCCGAGCTGTCCCCGCGGCCCGAGATCGACATTCGCCTCGTCGCCAAGGCCGAGGTCAGGACACTGCCCTCATTGATGCCTGAGGCGCCGGCACTGGCGGTGCAGAAGCTGCTAGCCCGAACCGGGCTTTCACTCGCCGACATGGCCGTGGTCAAGAACCACAACCCATTCGCCGTCAACGACGTGATCTTCTCCAAGCTGCTCGGCTTCGACTGGCGGGGGATGAACCGCACGGGGTGCTCGCTGGTCTGGGGCCACCCCCAGGGTCCGACCCTCACCCGCGTGCTCATCGAGGCGCTCGAGGAGGCCGTCTCCCTCGGCGGGGGCTTCGTGCTGGTCTTCGGCTGCGCCGCCGGCGACGTCGGGATTGCCGCCATCTTCAAGGTTTCCTAGGGGAGGCGAACATGCCACGAGAAATGCGCAGCTCGACCCTGAGCACCCTGGGGCTGGGCTCGGTCCTCGAGATCTTCCAGCGCGGCCGGCTGCCGGTTGACGCGGGCGAGGCGATCGAGCGGGTCTTCGGCCCGCCGGCCGAGCGCGGCTGCCTGGTCATCTCGGGCGCCAATGGGATCGTCGGCGCCGGCAAGGCGATGCAGCTTGGCGCCCGGCTCGAGCCATTCGGCGTCCCGGTGGTCGCCCTCGACTTTCCCGGCGCCCCCGATGGGCTCGGCCGGCAGTACGCGGGGCTTGCCCGCACGTTCGGCCGCGAGCAGGCGGCGAGAATTCGGACCAACGTCACCTCGATGGCGTATGACGGCGAGCACCTGCCGGCGCAGCTCGCGCTCTTCCGGCCCCGCTTCCTGCTCGAGGCCGTGCCGGAGCTGCTCGAGATCAAGCTGGCGCACTACCGGGTCTTTCGCGCCGCCTTCCCGGGCATCGAGATCCGCTCGGTGACCTCGGGGTTCCCGAGCTCCTCACTCGGCGTCGGCATCACCCATCCGGCGTTCCCGCACGAGGTCAACAAGGTCTTCGAGGTGGTCGAGCCGGCCCCTTCGGCGATCACTCATCTCCTGTGGGCGCTCGGGCTGGTCCCGGTGGGAGTGAGCGATCACTGGTCGTTCGTGTTGGACGTGCTGTTCTGCGGTCTGACCCTCGCTGCGCTGCGATACCACGAAGCCAGCAACATGCCCCTCTGGAAGATCGACAAGCTCGTGCGCTGGCTGCTCGGTCCCAACCCCCTGCGCGCCCATGACGCGATCGGAGCGAAGGGGGCCAACTTCCTCACCTGGTCCTGCCTCCACCATCTGGCGCAGCACTATGGCGAGCTGTTCCGGCCCACCGAGCTGCTCGTGGAGCACAAGGAGAGCGGCGAGGGCTGGTATCCGCCCGGCCACTTCAGGCCGATCGTCAACTGGTCCCTCGCCGAGGGCGACGACGACCGTTTCGAGGCCTGGATTCTGGGGCCGCTTTTCCAGATGGCCAGCCTCATCTTGCACGAGAAGCGTTCGCACCTCGCGCAGATGAACGCGATCGGCGAGCTCTGCGCCCAGCTCTCGCGCGGCCTGCCGGCGGTGATCCGGGCTCGCGGCGGCGAGGCGGCGATAAGGACGGTCGAGGCGTACCACGGCCTGCACCCCGCGGCCGCGACCAGCCCCTGGTACCCGGAGGCATTCGCCAGGATCGACTCGCCGGCGTGGCAGCAGCTCTATGTCAACGCGGAGCACGACGGTCGCGTGGGCGTGATCAGCATCTCGCGCGAGAGCTACAACTGGGACGTCGACGCGGAGCTCAACCGCGCCGTCGACTGGCTCAAGGCCCAGGGAATCGAGCGGGTGGTCGTGACCGGCGACTTCCACCTTGCGGGGCAGATGGTCGGCGCGGACATACGCGACTTCTTCCCCGCGCTCACTGGCGGCGAGGGTGGTGAGCGGATCGCGCGGAGCTGGTCGCGGACCGCGC
Organism: Acidobacteriota bacterium; assembly: GCA_043807175.1. Taxonomy (GTDB): domain Bacteria; phylum Acidobacteriota; class Thermoanaerobaculia; order Thermoanaerobaculales; family Thermoanaerobaculaceae; genus JAZDGE01. Next base: position 6,448 of record JAZDGE010000473.1, on the reverse strand, counting down.
GCCGCCTGCACGACGAGTTCCACACCTCGGTTGGTTTCGTCAACGGCAAGCGTTGCCTCGGCGGCTTCCTCGAGCTCCTCCTGCACTGCCACTACCTGGTCGCAGTCGACGGCGCCTCGCTCGGCATGCCGGAGGTCACCCTCCCGGTGGTCCCTGGCATGGAGGGCTGTCACTGGCCGTTCCGCAAGGCCGCCACTGGGGGATGGCCGCGGCTGCTCGCGCTGCTCCTCGAGGGCAGGCCGGTGCCAGCCCAAAACGCCGTCGGCTGGCTGATCGACCATGCCGCCCCGCTTGGGGACGCCATCGCGACGGCGTGGAAGATCGCCACCGGCGCCGATCACGCTGTGGTGAAGCGAGCCGTGGCGGAAGGGCGGCTGGAGGGCGTGCTCGACTCGCTGCCCCCCCTCTCGCCGCCGGCCAGCCCCGAGATTGAGGCGGGCCGCCGCGCGATCCTGGAGTGCGGGCGCGCCGCCTGCGAGGCGACGCTCGGCGAGGCGCTGGAGGTGCAGGCACGCGCCTCGGGGACCTTCATGACCACGCCAGCCTGCCGCTCGGGAACCATCGGCGCCGCGGCCCGCAAGGCCACCGCCGCATGAGCGCGTACAGGGCTCGGGAGTTACACACGAGGCTGGGGTTAGGGGTCAGGCACGTACCCTTGAGGGACTTCGAATTCTCGCGGCAACCGTAGCCAATGAGACACCGATGCCAATGAGCAGACTCAACGCGCGAGCATGGCTCGCGCCAGAGGCAAGGCGGCAGCACGGCTGCCGCACTCCAAGGCGCACGGGCGGAGTGTGGAGTGCGCAAGCCATGCTTGCGCCTTGCCTTTCGCGCCAGCCATGCTGGCGCGCTGCAGCGCCGCCCTCGCGCGTGCGTTACGAGCCAAAGCCGGTGTGGACAACCCCCAGACCCAATAGGAAGCGAAGCGAGCTAGGTCCTTGACCGGCGCAACGCGAATGCCGAGAATGCGCCAACCACCTGCGGGGGGCCGACGAGGAGGTTCACCATGAGCCTTGACTGGATGCCAAGGGACCACGAACGCAAGGATCACGGCGTTGGGGGCGAGCAGTTCTGGGGCAGCCACGATAGCCCGCCGTGCACGGTCTACGAGAAAAGACCTCTCCAGGACCCCGGCGGCAACCCCGTCGAAGGGCTTTACGCCGCCTGGGTCACGCTCAACAACCCGAAGCAGCTCAACTCCTACACCACCGCGATGGTGAAGGGGGTGATCGCCGCCTTCACCAATGCCAGCCTCGACCGCAGCGTGGTGGCAGTGGTCTTCACCGGCGCTGGCGAGCGGGCTTTCTGCACCGGCGGCAACACCAAGGAGTACTCCGAGTACTACTCGCGGCGGCCGCACGAGTACGGCGAGTACATGGACCTGTTCAATAGCATGGTCGACGCCATCCTCAACTGCAAGAAGCCGACGATCTGCCGGGTCAACGGGATGCGGGTGGCGGGCGGGCAGGAGATCGGCATGGCGTGCGACATCTCGATCGCCTCGGACCTTGCCGTGCTCGGGCAGGCGGGCCCTCGCCATGGCTCCGCTCCCGACGGCGGCTCCACCGACTTCCTCCCCTGGTACCTGTCGATCGAGGACGCGATGTGGAACTGTGTCTCCTGCGAGATGTGGTCGGCCTACAAGATGAAGCTGAAGGGACTGCTGACCAGGGTCGTCCCGGTCCTCAAGCGGGACGGCGCCTTCATCCGCAACCCGCTGGTAGTCACCGAGAGCTTCATCCGAGACGGCGAGATCGTCTACGGCGAGATGAAGACTGGCGAGGAGGCGAAGGCGGCGCTCGCGCTGCTGAAAGAAACGCCGGTCAGCTTCGAGTTGCTCGATCGCGCGGTCGGCGAGACCATCTGGCGCTTCGTCAACCTTTTCCCCGGCTGCCTGATGAAGTCCATCGACGGCATCCGGTCGAAGAAGAAGCTGTTCTGGGACCAGGCCAAGCTCGCCAACCGCCACTGTCTGGCAGCGAACATGTCGGGCGAGGCGCTCCTTGGCTTCGGCGCCTTCAACACCAAGAAGATCACCGGGACTGACGTGATCGACTTCGTCAAGTACCGCCAGCTCATCGCCGCCGGCGAGCCGCTCGACGACGCGTTCTTCGAGCAGGTGCTGGGGAAGCCACTGGCGTGAGAAAGACCCCCGCCCAGCCGGCCGAAGCCGTACCACCGGGGTGAGCGCGATGAGGCTGCCTCCCTTCGAGTACCTCGAGCCACGAAGCGTCGCCGAGGCCTGCGCTTTGCTTGCCCAGGACCCGGAAGGCAGCGCCGTTTTCGCCGGCGGGACCGATCTGCTGGTCAACCTCAAGGAACGCCTCGTCACGTACCGCCGGCTCATCGCGCTGCAGCGTATCGCCGGGCTGGGCGAGATTGGATTCTCCGAGGCGGAGGGCCTGCGTATCGGGGCGATCGCCACGGTCAATCAGGTGGCCAGGCACGAGGCAATCGGCCGCCACTATCCGGGTATCGTGGACGCGGCCTCCTCGCTCGCCGCCGAGCAGGTGAGAAACCTCGCCACGGTTGGTGGCAACCTGTGCAGTGCCGTGCCCTCGGCCGACCTGGCGCCGGTCCTGCTTGCCCTGGGTGCGCGGGTGCGCGTCGTCTCGCCCGCCGGCGAGCGGCTCATCCCGCTGCGGGAGCTCTTCACCGGACCGCGCGCGACCGTTCTCGGGCGCACCGACCTGCTCGTTGCGATCGAGGTCCCGCCGGCCGCGGCGGGCGTGAGCAGTGCGAGCATGCGCCAGGGCGGGCGGGAATCGCTTTCGCTCCCCTGGGCGATCGCGGCCGCCGCCGTGACGATGGAGGGCGACATCTGCGCAGAAGCCACGGTCGCCCTCGGCGCCGTGGCGCCCACGCCGATCATCGCCGCTGGCGTTGGCGAGCTGCTCGCCGGCAGGAGTCTCACCGCCGAGCTGCTGGTTGAGGCGGGGGAGATCGCTGCCGCCGCTGCACGCCCGATCGACGACCTGCGCGCGAGCAAGGTGCACCGCCTCGAGCTGGTGCGCGTGCTGACCCGGCGCGCCCTGGCGCGGGCCGCCGAGCGCGCCGGGAAGGGCTGAGTCATGGAGCGCGTGATCCACTTGCTCGTCAATGGTGACAGCCACGCCCTGGCGGTGACGCCCAATGTCACCCTGCTCGAGGCGCTGCGCGACCACCTTGGCCTCAAGGGCACCAAGCGCGGCTGCGACCTGGGCGACTGCGGCTCGTGCACGGTGATCATGAACGGCGAGCCGGTGAAGTCCTGCCTCGTGCTTACCGTCGCCGCCGAGGGCAGCGAGATCACCACCATCGAGGGGCTCGCGCGGGAAGGCGAGATGCACCCGCTGCAGCGCTCGTTCATCGCCCACGGCGCGATCCAGTGCGGCTACTGCACGCCGGGCATGGTGATGTCCGCCAAGGCCCTGATCGATCGCAACCCCGACCCCTCGGTAAACGAGATCAAGCAGGCGCTCGGCGGCAACCTGTGCCGCTGCGCCGGCTATTCCAGGATCATCGCGGCGGTGCAGCGGTGGCGGGAGTGCTCGGGAGCGGCAGGACCCGACCTCCTCGGGCACGATGACGACACCGCCTTCGCCACCGTCGGCCGCAGTCTCCCGCGCACCGACGGACCGGCCAAGGTGACTGGCCGGGCCATCTTCACCGAGGACATCAGCCTGCCGGGCATGCTCTACGGCCGCATCCTCACCAGCCCGCACGCCCACGCCCTGATCAGGAGCATCGACACCTCCGCGGCTGCCGCGCTGCCCGGCGTCAAGGCCGTCATCACCGGCAAGGACGTCTCCGACGTTCCCTATGGCGTGAGCCCCGCGCGCTACGATCAGCATGTCCTCGCCAAGGACAAGGTCCGCTTCGTCGGTGACGAGGTCGCCGCCGTCGCCGCCCTCGACGAGGCCACGGCCGAGCGCGCGCTGGCGCTCATCAAGGTCGACTACGAGCCCCTTCCCGCCGTGCTCGACCCCTTCGCGGCACTGGAGGACGGCGCCCCGGTCATTCACGAGGCGGCCCGCCACAAGCGCAATGTCTGCGCCGCCGTCGACCACCATTTCGGCGACGTCGAGCGGGGCTTCGCCGAGGCCGACGAGGTGCTGGAGCAGCGCTTCGTGGGCAACTTCACCTACCAGTCGCCGATTGAGCCGCACTGCGCCCTCGCCGAGTGGGATCACGCCCGCGGCACGGTGACGGTGTGGAGCTCGACGCAGGTGCCCCATTACCTCCACCACCAGCTCGGCCGCGTGCTCGAGCTGCCGCTGGCCAGGATCAGGGTGATCAAGCCTTACATCGGGGGCGGCTTTGGCGGCAAGGCAGAGGCCACCGCGCTGGACTTCTGTGCCATCTACCTCGCCAAAAGAACGGGCCGGCCGGTGCAGATGACCTACACCCGCCGGGAGATGTTCACCCACCACCGCGGTCGTCACAAGCAGTACATGGACCTCAAGATTGGCGTCAAGCGGGATGGCCGCATCACGGCCGTCGAGTTCGACAACGTGCTGGACGGCGGCGCCTACACCAGCTTTGGTGTGATCACCGTCTACTACGCCGGCTCGATGATCCCGACCCTGTACAAGATCCCAAACTACAAGTACTTCGGCAGGCGGATGTATACCAACAAGCCGCCCTGCGGGGCGATGCGCGGGCACGGCGTGCCGCAGCCCCGCTTCGCCTTCGAGAGCCTGCTTGACATGCTGGCCGAGCGCATCGGCATGGACCCCATCGACATCCGCATGGCCAACGCCATGGAGCCCAACACCCGCACTGTCAACGACCTCGACGTGCTGTCGTGCGAGTTCAAGGCGACGCTGCAAACCGTGCGCGAGCGGTCGGGGTGGGACGAGAAGAAGGGCAAGCTGCCGTTCGGCAGGGGTATCGGGATTGGCTGCGGCGGCTTCGTCTCCGGCGCGGGCTATCCGATCTACCGCAGCCAGTTCCCCCACTCCAATGCGATCATTCGCATCCTCGCGGCCGGCGAGGGGGCAACCGTGATGATCGCCGCCGCCGAGATCGGCCAGGGGAGCGAGACGATTTTGCTCCAGGTGGTGGCCGAGGCGCTCGGGCTCGACCTCGGCGACCTGACCATGGCGGCCTGCGACACCTCGATCGCTCCCATCGACCTCGGCTCGTACTCCAGCCGCGTCACCTTGATGGGCGGCAACGCGGTGAAGATGGCGGCCGAGGACATCAACTCCCGGCTCTACAAGATCGCCGCCCGGGAGCTGGGCTGCGAGCCTTCCGAGCTGGTCTCCGGCGAGCGCCGCATCTTCAATCGGCGCGCAACCCACATCGGCATGAGCTTCGCCGAGGCGGCGCGCCGTTACTTCTCGCTCCACGGGCCCCTGGTAGGCACCGGCTGCTACGAGCCGCCTCCCAGCCTCGGCGGCTCCTACAAGGGCGCCACCGTGGGGACCTCGCCCGCCTTCAGCTTCGGCTCCTCGGTGTGCGAGGTCGAGGTCGACCCGGAGACCGGCAAGGTCAAGATCCTCAAGTTCACCGACGCCCACGACTCCGGCACCGTCATCAACCCGCTCACCTACCACGGCCAGGTGGAGGGATCGATCGTGATGGGCGCCGGTGAGGTGCTCACCGAGGATGTCGTTTTCGACGCCAAGGGCAACATCCTGAACCCCAACCGCCACGACTACCTGATCCCGACGATCGCCGCCGCCCCCGAGATCGACTCCAGCGCGGTCCCCAGCTACGAGCCGCGCGGCCCCTACGGCGCCAAGGAGGTGGGCGAGGGTTCGATGGTCCCGGTCCTCGGCTCGATCGCCAACGCCATCTACGACGCCGTCGGCGCCCGCATCACCTCACTCCCCATCACCCCTGAGAAGATCCTCAAGGCGCTGAAGGAGAAGAACGCCAAGAGAAGGTAGCGCCCGCCAGGTCTTCGCCTCCTCCGACGCCCAGAGATGGCGTGCCGATCGACGGCAGCAGGATCTGCCTGAGGATCCTGATATGGTAGGTGCGATGATGGTTGCTCGGCCCAGATCGTGGGTGGCGCCTGCAGTCTTCGCGTGTGGGATCGTTGTGGCAGCGGCCTTGATCACGATGGACCAGTTGCCGCTGCCGCGTCGTCCGTCGGCGGACGAGACCGAGGCGTATGAGAGAGGAATCAGGGACATCTCCCGGCTGAGGACCGCAGTCGAGCAGTATCTTCGCGAGACGGGCGATCTCCCATCCCAGATCGAGGACCTGATTCCCAAGTACTTGACGGCGGTTCCTCAGGATCCTTGGGGGCGACGTTACGGCTACCGGAGATTGGATGACAGAGCCTTCGTTACCTTCCTCGGCCGGGACGGTGAAAGTGGGCCTCGGGTCTTCCAAGTCGATCGTGACGTGGTCGCCGTGATCGAACGACGCGAATCCCAATAGTCGCCGGTCGCGCGGAAGGGTGCCAGTCACGCCATAACGGAAGGGGAAGGAGAAGGAAGGAGAAGGGTGCCAG
>JAZDGE010000472.1:0-2781 GCA_043807175.1 Acidobacteriota bacterium | reverse complement strand
ATTCAGGTACGGCTTCACGGCATCCTCGATCGCGTCCGAGGAGCCGTCGTCGACGACGAGGAGCTCGAAGTCGCGGTCCGTCTGGGCGAGAACGCTCTCGATCGCTCCGGCGACCAACTTGGCGCGGTTCCACACCGGCATCACGATACTGAAGCGAGGTGGTTTTCCGGTCGCCATTCCGGCAGCCATCATAGGGGGACCGCAGCGCGGTGCAAGCTCCGCAGTGAAATCCGGCGCCCCGGATACACCTCGTGCACTTCACGGGCCCCTCCTCCCCTTCTTCTCCCCTTCTCCCTTTGTCCCTTTCTTCTCCCTGCCTCAATCAAGGCTTCCACTCCACCCCCACCCATCCTTTCGTCTTGCCCTTGAAGGGCTCGTCGAGGATGCGGGCGGCGCCGAGCGTAAGGTGAAAGCCGGGGAAGCGCAGGAGCGGGAGCGGGTCGCTGGTGAGCTCCCACTCGAGACCGGCGAGGGAGAGCCAGCCGCCCTTGCCGGCGCCCTGCACCCACAGGCGGTGGCGCGCGAAGAACAGCGGCAGGCCGCCGAGGGTGACGGCGGCATGCTGGCCCTCGTAGTCGTCGCCGAGGGCGGTGCCGGCGGGCAGGGCGGCCACACGCACCCGGCCGGCCAGCGCCGCCGCCGGGAGAAGTGAGCTCGAAAGTCCACCGAGCTGGAGGCGGTCGGCAGTGGCTTGGGCATTACGCACCGAGCTGCGCGACCAGACGAGTCGAAGCCCCGAGTCCCGGCGCGCGACGCCGAGCTCGAGAGCGCCATTCCAACGCCGCCAGTCCTGGCCAGAGGTCGTGCCCAGGTCGTGGCGCACATCGAGAGCGTGGGGGAACCGCCAGCGGCCAATCGATGGTGTGCGCTCGAAGCGGCCGCCGAGGGTGACAATCCGCTGAGCAAGCTCCTCGCCCCCGGCAGTTTCGACACTTTCCAGGAGCAGGCCACTGGTGAGCCGGAGTTGGCTCGCCCGCCAGGTGCGCCGCCACCGGGCGGAAAGTGCGCCGCCGCGGCGATCGAGATCGAGCGCGGCGCCCAGACCCACGACCTGCACCGGCTGCTTTGAGGGCCGCTCCCGAGTGGCGAAGAGTTGGGCGGTGATCTCGACCGGCCAGCCGCGCCAGGCCACCGCGAGCGAGCCGCCGCCCGGGCCGGCGCCAGTGCCGCCCCCACCCAGGGCCACGAGGTCCAGGCGCCCGACCGGATCGCCAAGGCGGATGCCAGCCTCCCAGGCGCGGCCGGAGGGCGCTGTGCTGCCTCCCATGACCACCTTGAGCTCCTGGCGCCCGAGGCCATAGGGCCTGCCAGCGCCGACCTCTGCGGCCTCGAGTGCCGGCCAGCTCGGCGGTGGCAATGGGCGCACCGCGGGCGCCAGCTCCGCCGCCTTCGCCGAGGCCACTGCCGGGGCGCCGCCGCCGGCCAGCGCGAGGTAGCGCAGATCCAGGCCATCGGCTTCGAGTGAGAGGAAGTAGAGGCCGGCGCCATCGGGCGTCGGCGCGGGTGCGACTGCGGCGCCCGCGGTCCGGGTGACGGCCTCGATGGCGTCGCGCGAGAAGGCCATGACATCGATGAAGCCGCCCTGCCCGACGCAGGCATAGAGCTTTCCGCCATCCGGCGCCCAGGCCGGGTACGCGATCGTCGCGCCGGCCGGCGCCGGCAGCTCACTCTCGGTGCCGGAGTCGAGATCGCGCTCCAGCAACCGCCACTCGCCGCCTTGATGGCGCAGGTACGCCAACCGCTGTCCGTCGGGGCTGATGCGGGGGGAGGCAAAGACATTCTCCACCGACGGTTCCGTGATCGCCTCGACGCCACCCGCTCCAAGGTCGACTCTGACAAGCTGGGAGAAGCCATGGCGGTGGCGGACCGCGATCGCCCAGGTCCCGTCCGGCGCCGGATCCGCCTCGCGGACATCGGCAAGCCTGGTGATCCGGTCGACCTTGCCGTCCCCCGGCCACCAGCGGAAGAGGTCGGGGTGAAGGAAGCCCTCCGGATCCGGCTCGAAGCGGACGAAAAGGACCGACTTCCCGTCCGGCATGAAGCGCGGCGAGGCGGGCTCGGCGCCATCCCTGGTGACCAGCTCGTGCGCCGGCTTGCGGGCGAGCGGCTTGCTCGCCACCGGCGCCACGTCCAGCGGGTCGCGCCTGAGCGTCCTCTCGACCCGTTCCCGATATTTCCTCTCGCCTTCCTCGTCGGCAGCGGTGGACCACACCACCAGGCGCGAAGGCTGCTCGCGAGCGCGCAGGACGATGGCGAGGAGCGCGCCATCGGCCGACAGGCTCGGCTCGCCGGTGGTCCACGTCTGGTCCTGCCAGAGCTCGCCCTCACGCCGGGCGGGGCCGAGGCGCCGCTCGGCCTCCAGCGCCCGGTACGTCAGCTCGGCGGCGAAGCGGTCGTAGAGCTTCTCCGGAACCTCGCTGAAGACACCCTCGAATGCCGCCTTGAAGTTGCGGTCCGAGCGGGCGGTGAGCCGCGCCCAGAGGCGTCGCGGGCTCTCGGGGCCGGCGCGCTCCACCAGCCACTCGAAGTAGGCCGAGCCCATCACGTAGGCCATCGACATCCCGAGCCAGCTCTGCTCGTCGCTGCTCATTTGCCGGTAGGAAGGCAGTTGCCCGGCCCGCGCCTTGACGCGCAGGAGGGCGGCGCGCAGGTCGCTGTTGGGGCGGCCGGCGCCGGTCAGCTTGCCTTCGAGATAGGTTGCGTAGCCCTCGTGCACCCAACGGGGCGCCCGCAGCGCGACCGGACCCACCGGCAGCAGCGCCTCGCCGAGCCGCCGGAGCG
>JAZDGE010000471.1:0-3006 GCA_043807175.1 Acidobacteriota bacterium | reverse complement strand
CTGCTGGAGCTCGAAGGCGCCGATGTCGATGCGGCCGTTGGCCACCCTGGCGAAGCCGCCGCCGCGCTGGTCGGTGGCGGGTGGAGGGACGAAGGCCGCATCGCCGGCGTTGAAAGCGGGGCTGGTGGCGCCGATCGCCATGGTGCGGGTGCGCCCGCCGTTGTCCTGCAACGGCCCGAGCTGGGGGTCCTGCGCGAAGATGTTGCCGCCGAGGTCGTTGACGGCCGCGGCTCCGGCGTCCTCGATCAGGCTGAAGGCGACGTCCAAGTCGGAATAGCCCGTGGTGATGTCGTTGTCGGTGGCGGCAGAGTTGGCGGCGACGATGGTGTGCTCCAGCCGAGCTCCGCCGAAGCCGTAGCTGCCCCACACGGCGATGCCGCCGCCACTCGCGGCGCTGTTGTCCGCGACCGTGCAGTGCGCCATCACGGTCGTGTCATACGACTGGACTGAAAGGCCGCCTCCATACTGGCCCGCCGAGTTGGCGGAGATGGTGCAGCTCTCGATGGTGGCATTCGGTCGCCACAGGTAGGCGCCGCCCCCCGAGCCCGCGGAGGTGTTGCCGGAAATCTCGCTCTCGCGGATCGTCAGGTCTCCGCCCTCGGCATACAGGCCACCGCCCTCCACAGATGCAGCGCAACCCTTGACCACCACGCCGTCCAGGGTGAGGTTCTCGAGCCGGCACCGCACGCCGGCGCCGTAGTCCGCGGCGCCGTCCTGGATCGTCAGCCCCGAGATGCCGACCTCGATCAGCGCCGGCCCGCTGTAGACGTTGAAGACCCGCGAAGCGTCGTTGCCACTCACCGAGAGGGCGTCCGCCCCGGGTCCCTGGATGTCCAGCGAATCGCTGATCGCCAGTTGGCCGGTGGTCAAGAGGACCGTTCCGGTGACGCCGGCGTTGAAGGTGATCGTGTCGGCACCCGCGGCAGTGTTGGCGTCGAGGATCGCCTGGCGCAGGCTGCCCGACCCTGAGTCGTTGGTGTTGGCGACCGCGAAGCTGGCGGCCCGCGCCTCGGGCGCCACCGTCAGGCCGGCGCCCAGCACCAGCGCCACCGCCGGTGCCAGCGTCTCCGACAGCGACGCCTTGGCTCGCGATACCGCGGAGTGCTGCCGCGTCGGCTTCGTCGAACGCTGCCGCTGCCGAGCCACCGCCCGGCGGCGAGAGCCGCTGTGCCCGCCTGCCTTCGCCATCGTTGCCTCCCTCTGCGCCCGCGGCCCGAGGTGCCGTGCCGCTGCTGCCGGATCCCTCCCGAGAGTATCCGGAACGTCATGGCCTGGTGTCAAGGACCAGGTCGCCCCAACCGTCTGGCTTCCCTGCCCTTGTCAAGGGAGTGCCCAGCGATGTGCCACGACCACAGATATCCATTCCCCCGCCGGCCGAGGCCCGCCGGCAGGTCGATGCTAGGATTCGCCGATGCAGCTCCCGCGTGACCCGATCAGGCTGCCGCTCCGGTTCGACGCCCGCACCATGGTCCGCGAGATCACCGCCCTGCCCGACGAGCTCTGGCATGAGGAGGGGTCTGGCAGCTCGGGGGTCTGGGCGGCGCCGCTGGTAGCGCCCGGAGGCGAGGCAGCGCCAGGGCGACCAGGGGCGATGATGGCGACGCCCGCGCTCGGCCGGAGCCCCTACCTCGCCCAGGCGCTCGCCGCGCTCGGCGGGATCATCGGGCGAGCCCGGGTGGTGCGCCTGGACGCCGGGGCCAGGCTCTCATTCGAAGGCGCGCCTCCCAGCCTCAAGCCAGGCCGACTCTGCGTTCACATCCCGGCCGTTCCCCCGGCCGGCCTGCTCGAGGCCGACGGCCGCGCCTTCGAGCTGGCCGCTGGCGAGGCCTGGCTGCTCGACCCGTCGCGCCTGCGCGAGCTGCGTTTTCCCGGTGACCTCCGGCGCCTCCACCTGGTCGCCGATCTCCTCCCCTCGCCCTCGCTCGACGCCCTCGCAGGGGCCGCGGCGCAACGAGCGGGCGAGCCGGCGGCCGAGACGATCCAGCTCGTGGAGTTCGTCCCGGGGAAGGCGCCGGAGCTCGTGCTCGCAGGGCCGGGAGGAGGGGCTCCACCACCTCCACCGGAGGCACGAAAGCGGACCGATGCGCCCAGCCGCACGGGGGAGGCGGGGGGCAACTTCATTGCCCGCCCGGTGCTCATCGTCTGTCCGCCGCGCTCGGGCAGCTCGATGCTCTTCGAGGCGCTCGCCCAGTCGCCGCAAGCCTGGACGATCCGCGGCGAGAGCCAGGCCCTGATCGAGGGCCTCGACCCTCTCCACCCGCGGATGCGGCGGTGGGAGTCGAACCGTCTCACCGCGGCCGACGCGACGCCCGAGATCGCCACCGCGTTGCGTTCGTCGTTCCTCGCGCGGCTGCGCGACCGCAACCAGCAGTCGCCGCGCGCTGGCGGCGGCTTGCGCCTGCTCGAGAAGACCCCCAGGAACGCCCTGCGGACGCCCTTCCTGCGCGCGATCTTCCCGGACTCAACCTTCATCTACCTCTACCGAAACCCTTTGCACGCGATCTCGAGCATGCTCGACGCCTGGCGCTCGCGGCGTTTCGTGTCCTATCCAGACCTGCCCGGTTGGGAGGGGCCGCCGTGGTCGCTGCTCCTGATCCCGGGCTGGCGGTCGCTCGCGGGCAAGCCGCTCGCCGAGATCGTGGCGGAGCAGTGGGCGACCACCACGCGCTGCCTGCTCGACGACCTCGAGCAGTTGCCTGCCGGCGACTGGTGCATCGCCTCGTACGAGCGGCTGCTCGCCGAGCCCCAGGCCGAGGTCGAGCGCCTCTGCGCCTTCGCCGGGCTGGCCTGGGATCGGCGCATCGCGCCTCCGCTGCCGCTCGCCGCCAGCACGCTGACGCCGCCCGATCCCGAGAAGTGGAAGCGCAACGCGGCCGAGCTCGAGGTTGCGCTGCCCCTGGTACGCGCGGTGGCCGACCGGGCGCGGGAGCTTTTCGCCGAGCCTCCGCCGTCACTCCCGGCCCGCCGGGGGCGCCCGCGCTCTCACCAGGCGCCGCAGCCGCCCGC
>JAZDGE010000470.1:0-9594 GCA_043807175.1 Acidobacteriota bacterium | reverse complement strand
CCTCCACCCCAGCCAGCTCTACGAGGCCGCCTTCAACCTCACCAACTACCTCTTCCTCGCCGGCCTCTTCCGCCGCCGGCCGCGGGCCGGAACGGTGCTCGGCGCCTACCTCGTGACCTACGGCGTGGGCCGCTTTCTCCTCGAGTACCTGCGCGGCGACCCCGACCGCGGCTTCGTCCTCGGCGGTGTGCTCTCGACCAGCCAGGCGATCGCGGCAGGGTTGGTGGTGGCCGGCATCGGCCTGTTGGCGTGGCTGCAACTGAAAGCGGGCTCCGGGCTCCGGGCTCCGGGCTCCGGAAAGACGGCAGCCGCGTGAGCAGCGACAACGGTCAACGCGTGATCCTGGTAGTGCCGGCCGAGGAGGCGGGGCTGCGGCTGGACCGCTTCCTGGCCGGCGCCAGCCGCGGCTGGTCGCGCTCACAGGTGGCGCGCTGGATCGAGGCCGGGCATGTCACCCGCAACGGACGGCCCGTCAAGCCGGCGCAACTGCTGGCCGCGGGCGACACTGTCGAGGTGGCGCCGCCGCCGGTGGTGGCCAGCGAGCTGGTGGCGCAGGAGATTCCCCTCGACGTGATCTACGAGGACGAGCACTTAATCGCCGTCAACAAGCCCCCCGGCCTGGTGATCCACCCCGCCGCCGGCAATCCCGACGGCACGCTCGTCAATGCCCTGCTCGCCCACTGCAAGGACCTCTCCGGGGTGGGCGGGGTGGAGCGGCCGGGGATCGTCCACCGCCTCGACAAGGACACCTCGGGCGTGCTGGTGGCGGCCAAGAGCGACGCCGCCCACCGCTCGCTCTCGCTCTCGTTTCGTTGGCGCACCACCGACAAGCGCTACCTGGCGGTGGCCTACGGCGAGCCGGCGCATGAGGAGGGCGCGGTGGACGCACCGATCGCCCGCCATCCCAGCGAACGTAAGCGGATGGCGGTGGTGCCGGGCGGACGCGTGGCGCGCACCCTCTGGTGGGTACGCGAGCGCTTCGCCGGCGCGGCCCTGTTCGAGTGCCGTCCGGTCACCGGCCGCACCCATCAGATTCGCGTCCACCTCGCCCACATCGGCCATGCGCTGATTGGTGATCCCACCTACGCCGGCCGCCAGTGGCGCAACCTCGACGACGCCCGCCTCGCCGGCATCTGCCGCGACTTCCCGCGCCAGGCCCTCCACGCCTGGCGGCTCACCCTCACCCACCCCGCCACCGCCCAGCCGATCACCTTCGAGGCGCCACTCCCCACCGACCTCCTCTCGCTCCTCGCTGCCCTGCGCACCAGGCGCCGCAGCAGTTCATAGGCGCCCCGGCGGGGCGCTTTCGCAGCAGAAACCAACCGCGGGGGTTTGTGGGTCCTGCATCCGACCGGCGGACGAGTGCGGCGCAGCTACCTGTAGCCGCGGACCTGGCGACGGCGAAGCAGGATGCGAAGGCTCTCGCTCACCTCGCGCAGATGGAGGACCTCTTTGGCCGCTTCGATAGGGATGCGCCAGAGGTCGGATGCAAGGAAACGCACACTCGTCGGGACACTTGCAAGGTCGGCGAGCAGCCCCTGCAGGTCGTAACCCATGCATGACAATCGTTCCTGACCGATCCAGCGCAGGTAGCGCCGGCAGTAGGCCTTGCGAATCGGATTGCCGAGCGTAGCTCGCCACTTCTCGAGCGGCTCCTGACTCAACGAGCGATACTCGCTCTGGCGCGGGTCACGGATGCGACCTTTCATCTCGACCTCGGCGAATCGCGAAAGCAGCGCGGGCGCAAAAGGAAGATCCAGGTAGGAGAAAAGGCGCTCCCATGGGCCGAGGTGGTTGGAGACGAGGTCCTCGTACGTCATGGCAAGCGCTCTGTTCTGGCACGCCTGGTAGGTGGCGAGGAGGTTGGCCAGGCCATCAAAAAGGTCGATGTCAAAGAGAAACAGATTCCACCGCCCTCGGGCCCAGGTCTCCATCAGCGAGGCAACCACGGCCAACGGGTTGCGCCACAGGAAGATCAGCCGGGCTTCTGGAAAAATGCGGACGATGTCATCGACGATCAAGTGGTATTTCGGGGTCTTGTCGAGGAAGTAACGCGTGTCGCCCCTGCCGGCCCGGTGGTAGAGCCGGCGCACGAAAAGCCGCAGCTCCGCGTCGAAGTCTGCGACACCGTTCGGGAGCCGACTCGAGAAGTCCTGAATCGCGAAGCTGGTGAAGCGATGCGAGTACTCGCTAGCAACGCCACGATCGCGCATCGCATAGACGAACGGGAGCAAGAGGTGAGGTTCGGTCGCGGTGGCGATCTCCGGGTGCGCGGCGAGCACGCGTTGCACCAGCGTGGAGCCGGCTCGCGGCAGCGAAAGGAGGAAGATCGGAGTCGGATTGGACGCGGTTTCAGTCATGTGCGGCGGAGGGAGCGCCACGCTTCGTAGGTGGCCCCGGCTGCGTAGAAGAACCGGGTCGCGTCTGTTAGCCGCTGGTGGCGAAGGCCCGCCATGGAATACCACAGCATCCTTTTGAGCAGCTTCGCACTCGCCTGGTCGCCATGGTAGGCTCGCGCCACCCAGAAGAAAGATCGACCCGAGGAAAAGACCGTGGCCAGGATGCGCGCCCGTCTGATGCCGGCGAGCGTGACCTCATGAACGACGCGCAGACCGGGATGGTAGAGGATCGTGCGGCCGCGCCGCTCGAGCCGGGCACAGAGCTCGGTCTCTTCGCCTGCCTGGGGGCCCCGGGCGCCACTTCCGAGCCGTTCATTAAAACCGCCGAGCTCGAGTGCGGTCGCCCGGGAAAAAGCGATGTTGCAGCCGAAGGGATACGCGGGGAAATGCAGCGAGCAGGGGCGATCCCCATAGTCAACCCGGCCGCGAAGAAACTCGTGCTCCGGCCGCCACCAGGACGGCGGCTTGTCGAGGTAGGCAAGCTCGATAGGTCCGCCCAGGCACGCCGGCCTTTCGGCTTTCCAGTAGTGATACAAGGTCTCAACGTATCCTGGGCAGAGCCGCCCATCGTCATCCACGAACACGACGGCGTCGCCGCGGGCTTCCTGGAGGGCACGGTTGCGGGCCGCAGACAGGCCAACGCGTGGCTCTATGACGACACGCAGGGCAAGGTAACGTCGGACCTGCTCCGCCAACACGAGCGCGGTCGTGTCGGTCGATCCGTTGTCCACCACCAGCACCTCAAACGCCTCCGGCGCTGGCCTCTGCTCGATCGCGGAGCGGATCGCGCCCGGCAACATGGCCGCCCGGTTGCGGGTGCAGATTGCGATGGTACAAAAGAGCCCCTCCACTCGACTTGGCCCGTCCTCCTGGCTGGCCGTTGGCAGCGACCGAGCGGTTGCAGCGTCTGTGAAGCCATCTCCGAGCCGCGACCGCCCGCACTGCGGAAAATCACTGCGGCACAGACATTTCGTACCAGCGTCCGGGCTTACGCTGCCCGCCCGGAGCGGCCTCGCAGCGACATTCTTCCATATCCTTTCGGCGCGCGCCATCGAACCTTGGCGCAGCAGGTACAATCCGAGACGGCAGCACTGGGGGATGATGCCGAAGCGGTGGAGCGATCTTCTCCGGATGCAACATTTCTAGGCCGAGGATCAGGATGGCGACAGTAGTCACGCTCATGGACCGCGATGGCTGGCAGGCGAGGACCGACAACATCGTTGTGGTCGATTCGCAGCGCCAGCGTCTGCTCTGGGTCCCTCGCGACCTGTGGTGCGAGCGCATGCAAGGCCGGGTCAGCGAGGCCTATCGGTGGGGCGGCCACCGTATACTCATGGCGGCCCTGGGGGAGCATGGAATCGCGGTGGATGCGAGCGTCTGCCTGCGCCGGGCCGCGTCAGAGCAGGCGCTGGCGAACCTGACCATCATGGTGCCGGTGCCGAGGCTGCTGGAGTTCTGGTACCCGCTCACCCCCACGGTTCCCATCGAGGATGGCCGCAAGCTCATCTCGTTCCGCCCACCTTCGGAGACCCTGGCGGGAGAACGCCTACACCAGTGGATCGGCGCCCGCTGCAACCTCGACGGCACCGGTTCCGATCTGGCTCGGATCGAGCGGCAAAAGGTCCTCGTGCGCAGGCTCCTGGAGGATGGCTTCGATTTTGGCGCCCTGCTCGCCAACCCCGACTGGTACTCGCTCTCCTCACCGGAAGCGCTTGCAGAGCTTGCCGGAGTGCGTGCCAGTTGGCACTTCGAGACGCTCTCCGGTCTCGCGCCGGCCCGCGTGGACAGCAAGTCCGTGCTGATTCGCGACCGCGGGTCCTGGCTGGCGCGGCTCTGGCGCGACGCAATCGCGGCCTCTGCCGAGGCGGCGCCCTGGCACCAGGAGCGGGGCGGCTCGCTCCGCCGGCAGCTCGCGAGGCTGGCGTTTTGCCTGGTCCAACTGGCGAAGAGCACCCTGCTCCGGTACTTCGCCGTCCCTTCGTGGGGACTCCCGGCCAGGCGCGGGCGCCGCGTCCGCCTGTTGGCACTGCTGGCGGTCCGCAACGAGATGCGCTTCCTGCCCGGCTATCTCGCCAATGTTGCGCCCCAGGTCGACGGCATCGTCGCGCTCGACGATGGCTCCAGCGACGGCTCGGCCGAGCTGCTGGCCTCGCGGCCGGAGGTGCTCGAGCTGGTGCGGATCCCGCCCGGGCGGCCGGCGTGGGACGAAGTGGGCAACTACCAGAAGCTGGTTGCCGCTGCGTTGCGACACGAGCCCCAATGGCTGATCTCCCTCGATTCGGACGAGCGGGTCGAGCGCGAGTTTCGCCTGCGCGCCGAGCGCGTCATCAGGCGGGGCCAGGCGCTCGGGATCTCCGGCTTCGCCCTCCGTCTTCGCGAGCTCTGGGGGTCGCCGGAGCATGTGAGAGTGGACGGCCTGTGGGGGCGCAAGGCGCCCGCGCGGCTGTTTCGCGCCCGCGCTGACCATGCCTTCGACCTCCGCCCACTGCATGCGAGCAAGACGCCGCTGCAGTCGAGGTTCTTGGGCGGGATCGCGCACGCCGATCTCATCGTCTATCACCTCAGGATGATCCACCCGGCCGACCGCGAGGTGCGCAAGGCGCGCTACCTCCAGGCCGATCCCCAGTCCCGCTGGCAGCCCGGAATCGGGTATGACTACCTCACCGACGAGAGCGGCTTGCGCCTGCGACGGGTGTCCCGCCGACGGGGTTTTTCCGAATGATGCAGCCACCGTCTCTTGCCCCGCCCCACTTCGCGTGCTGCGAAACGAACCGACCTTCACGCGCGAGCAGAAACGACCGCGCGGCCAGGTCCGAGCGCGCATGCCGGGCGTCCAGCGGGTGGGGCGCCGAAAGGGGGGGGCCTTGAGCGCCGCCGACTTCGTGCCTTCGGAAGGCGCCTCCTGCCCCGCCGCTTCGGTCATCGTCTTGGCATATAACGCCGCGCCGACCATCGGCCGCAGCCTCGGTGCGCTGACACGGCAGGACTGCAGCGAGGAGTTCGAGATCATCGTGGTGTGGAGCGGCGAGGACGATACCGCGGGCATCGTCAGCCGAGATTTCCCCAACGTGCGCCTGGTGGGGCGGCCGGCGCGGCTGCTTACCGGCGCGACTCGCAACCTCGGCCTCGCCCATGCTCGCGGCGAGATCATCGCCTTCCTCGCCGCCGATTGTGAGGTGCCCGAGGACTGGCTCTCGCGGCGCATCGCGGCCCACCGCGCGGGATTCAGATGCGTCGGGGGCGCTGTCGTGTGCGCCGAACCGGCGGGCGCGGTGGCGCGCGCCAGCCATCTGCTGGAGTTCATCGCCTGCTCGACCCGGCGACCGCGCGCAGTGGTCGACCAGCCGCTTTACAACTTGTCTTTGCACCGCGAGGTCTTCGCTCGACACGGCGGCTACGAGGAGACGCTGGCCTGCGGCGAGGACACCCTGTTCAACTGGCGCCTCGCCCACGGCCACGAGCGATTCCTCTTCGACCCCGCTATCCGCACCATTCATCGGGAACCGGAGCGGCTGCGCGAGCTCCTCCAGCACCAGTATTGGCACGGAGCGTGGTTCGGCTGGCTCTGCCGGCGGCATGGCACTCCCGGACGGGACGGGACGAAGCGGCTGGGCCTCTGGTGGATCCTCCTCTGGTACCCGGCCGGCAGGCTGGCCCGGCTGGCCTGGCGAGTGTATTGCTGGCAGCCGAAGGAGCTTCCCGAGCTGGTGCTGCTTTCGCCCCTGCTGGTGCTCGGGGTGCTGAGCGCAGCCCTCGGCCTGCTCCGCGGGTGGGTGGGCCGCCACCCCGACTTCGCCGACAAGGCTAGCGGCGGCGCATCCAGAACGCCTCCTGACCCACGGTAGTCGGGTCGAAGAGCGGAATGACCTTCGCAAGGCGTGCGGGCAGCGCGCGGGAAACCGCGTGGGCGGCGAACAGGATCTCGTAGGTGTCGTTTTCGATGAGGAACGCCTGCAGCAGGTACTGCTCGGCGAGGTAGGTGCCGGCCGCAAACCACTCCCGCGGGTACTCGTAGGGGAGAAAGATGTCGTGAAAGTGCACCACCACGCCCGCGCGCAGACAAGGCAGCACCTCCAGCACCAGGTAGTTGACCTCGCTCCCGCGCTTCACCGTGTGGGTGGTATCGATGAAGAGGATGTCGTTGGCCTCGAGGGCGAGAAAGCGGTCAAGGGGCAGCTCGGCGGCCGAGCGGCGCTCCAGACGGGTCAGGCCGGGGAGTACCGGCGCGAGCCCGATTCGCGGCTCCGGGTCGACGCTGACGAGCTCGACGGCATCGTCTTCGCGGGCATTGGCGGCGCAGGCCGCGGCGCTGATCAGGGTGGAGAACCCGGCGCCCAGCTCGAGCAGCCGGCGCGGCCGGAAGTGCCGCACCATGGCCCAGAGCAGGGCGGCATCCACGAGCTGGTAGTAGCCATTGCGCAGGTCCAGGCGGAGATCACCGTCGGGCGGGGCGACGCGCGAGCAGAGCTCGGCAAGATGGGGTGCGAGCGTGGCCTCCAGCCAGCCGAGCTGCGCGGCCGGGTCCAGGGTGATGCCAGCGAGGGGACTCGCCCGTTCCCACTCCGGCGAGGATGGCGGGGGCACGGTCGGGACCGGCGAATACGGGGTTTTCCTGACGAGATCCAGGTCCAGTTGGGAGGCGATTCGCCGGGTCAGCCCCTGGGCGCCTTGACGCACCATCCTCTTCGCCCAGGCAAGACCAGGGAGCCTGCCCAGCAACCCCTTCACCGAAAGCCTCCCTGCGCGTCGCGGTGACGGCGAAGATTCTCCACCCAGGTGTCGCTCATCTACCCTCCAGCATAGGTAGACAGCTTCGCGTCCGGCCGCGCGATCGCCGCCGGGTCGATGTAGATCCGTTGCCAGAGCTCGAGCGCCGCCAGGCTCATGAGCGTCACGGAGTGGTCGGCGGCGCCAGACTGGTGCTCGCGCAGCGTGGCCGCGACCGCAGCGCTGCTGAGCTGGGCGCGCTCGCAGGTGCGCCGGTCGAGCAGCAACGCGCCAATCGTTCGTCCCAGCGGACCCCGGAGCCACCGGGCGGTCGGCGGGCGCATCCAAGTCTTTCGCTGGTAGATTAGCTCGAGAGGCAAAACCTCGTGGTGGCTCATCACGCTCTTGAAAAAGCTCTTGAACTCGACGCTCCCCGCCGCTGTCGTTTCCATTCGCAGCTCCCGCGGCACTGATTCGGCAATTCGCTTCACATCCTCGTCCGCATACGGTAGGCGGACCGAGAGCGAAGCGGCGTCCACCGCGAGCTTCCCAAGCTCCCGATAGACCCGCTGGTCGCCGAACAGGGTATCGTTGAGCGTGATCATGTCAGAGAATTGATCGCCGGTCGCAACGCAGGACTTCTTGATGGTGCCGAGCAGGCCCATGCTCGTGACCGGCGCTCCCTTGAGCAGCCGCCACAGCTCCCACCGCCGCATCAGGCTGCGGTTGCGCAGGTAGCGGGCCCGGCAGGCCGCCGCCACCAACGGCGCCGGCCAACCGGCCAGCCATCGCTTGGGGGCGTAGCAGCCCCACACCAGGTCGTTGCCATAACCCCCGATCACGAGGTCACACTCCTGGCTCGCCGCCTGGCAAAGCCAGTAGGTGGGGTGGATGCTCTGCGCCGGCGCCTCGTAGTGCCAGATCATGCTCGGCAGCTCGTCGAGGCATCCCTCGTCGAGGTCTAGGATGGCGCGGTGCTCGGTCTGGAAATGCTCCGCCACCTGACCCGAGGCCGCGGCGTCGGCGAGCTCCGATTCACCAATGTGCACCGAGAAGGTCTTGATCCGGCGCTGGCCGGCATGGCGGATCAGGCTTACGAGGGCGGCGGAGTCCACCCCACCGCTCAACAGCACGCCAATCTCGGCCCGGGTGTCGAGTGCTCGCGCCACGGCGGCGTTGAGCGCGGCGAAGTAGCGCTCGCCCAATGCCTCAGGGTCTTCGTTTGAAACTGGGCGAACGCTCGGCCGCCAGTACTGCCGGACGGAAACGTCGCCGTCCTGGCATTCGAGCAGCGTCCCCGCCGGCAGGACCTTCACCCCGGCAAGGAGCGTGTGCGGTGCGATCGCGTGGCCAAGGGCCAGGGTCTCCTCGAGCGCCCGGCGGTCCATCTCGCGCGGCACATGCCGGTGCGCCACCACCGCCTTCAGCGCGGAGCCAAATACCAGCGTGCCGCGGTCACGGGCGTAGTAAAGCGCTCGGACGCCCCCGCAACGATCCGCGGACAGCAGGAGCCGGCGCGAACGAGAGTCCCAAATCACGAGGTTGAAGAAGCCTTCGAGGCGTCCGGTGCTGGCGGCGCCAAGATCGTGGTAGAAGGCCAGGGCGATCTCCGCGTCCCGCCGGGCCTCAAAGCCGCCCCTACCCGCCAGCTCGCGCTCGAGGGGGGCGCGATTGTCCAGCTCGCCGGTCATGGCGGCCCAACGCGAGTGACTCGGGTCGCGCGCGATCCCCGCCGTCTGGCAGGCGGGGTCGAGCACCTTGCGGCTCACCGCGAGGCCAAAGCTGCCGTCGATCGCGACCACCGGGTCGATCGCGCCAATCACAGCCGTGACCTGCCTCAGGGTCTCCTCTGCCACGAGCCACCGCTCGTCGAAGTGGAGGATGCCGAAGATCGCTTCCATGTATCGGTGCGTCACTCGGCACCTCGGCCCAAGTTCGCGACCATACCTCCCGCACCCACCTCGCGGCTGCGCCGGCGGGTCCACCGCTCGTGGCCGTAGCGTTCGCTCGCGAGAAGCTCGGCGTGAGCGAGCTCCGCTGGCGTGAGCTCGGAGACGAAAAAGGCAGCCCCGAGTGCTTTTTGGAAGCCCCCCACCAGGGCCTCGACGAGATCCTCATGCCGTGGCGGCACCCCGAGCAGATCCGCAAGCGTGATCACCGCCGGCCGCAGGGTCCGATCGTCCGAGAGACCGAGGCATCCCGCCTGCAGCGCGCCATCCCAGCCCTCGAGAATCGCCCCGTGCTGGAGGATCGCATCGCCGATGCGGCGCATCGCCGAGCCCACCAGCTTGCGCCCGCGTGCCACCACCTCGCCAGCCGCCGGTCCGACGAAGCAGGGAATCGCCTCGGTGGGCCGGATCATCGGCCCGCCGAGCTCGCCCGCGAGCTGCACCTCCACGCCCAGCTCACGCAACCCGGCCGCAAGCGCCTCGCAGATCCCCCGATACGCGGCCTGGAGATCGAAGGAGAACGGCCCAGACCCGAGTGG
>JAZDGE010000469.1:0-3019 GCA_043807175.1 Acidobacteriota bacterium | reverse complement strand
CGTCGCTGAACACCTCACGCTGGCAGAGCATCTCGTCGATCTCACGGAGGCGCGTCTCGGCCTGTTCGAGCTCGGCGGCCAGCAGCTCGGCACGCTCGCGGCTGCGGGCGGCGTCGCGGCGCAGCCGTCGCCGCTCCTCCTCGAGCGCGCTTCGGCGCGCTGAAGGCACCACCGCCGCCACTCGTGGCGACGCCACCGCCCGCAGGCCGAGCAGGGCGTAGGCATCGCTCACCCAGTTGACCTGGGTCGCCTTGCCGCCGTCGAGGACGAGCACATGAGTCGCCACCCGATCCGCCAACCGGCGATCATGGGTGACCAGGACGAGCGCCCCGGGAAACTGGAGCAAGGCGTCCTCGAGCACCTCGCAGGTCGGCAGGTCGAGATGGTTGGTGGGCTCGTCGAGCAACATCAGGTTCGGCCCAATGGCGAGCAGGCGGGCGAGCGCCAGGCGCGACCGCTCGCCGCCGGAGAGTGTCATGGTGGCCGCCTCGGCGGCCTCGCCGGAGAAGCCGAAACGGCCTGCCCAGGCGCGGGCCTCGGCCGGCGTCCAGTCGGGCCGGGCCTCGAGCAGAGCGCCGAGCACGCTGCCAGCTTCGGGCAGGTCCGTGTGGTCCTGGTCGTAGCAGCCAGGCACCACGCCGACACCAATTCTGAGCCTGCCCCCCAGGGGCGCCAGCCGTCCCGCCAGCGTGAGCAGCATCGTCGTCTTGCCGGCGCCGTTGCGCCCGACGATGACGAGCCGCTCCCCACGCCTAAGTGTGAGGCTTACCTCGCGCAGGACCGGGGCCGCGAACCCGGCGGAAAGATCGGCCGCCTCGAGCACCCGCTCGCCGCTGCGCGCCGCCGCCGGCCAGCGCATTCGCAAGGGCGGAAGATCGGGCTCCGGCGGCGCGAGCCGTGGCAGCTTCTCCAGCAGCTTGATGCGCGCTTGCGCCTGGCGGGTGTTCTGGCCCGCGATGTTGCGGCGGATAAACTCTTCCTGGCGCTCGATCTCGGCCCGCTGGAGCTCCCAGGCCCGGCGCGAGTGCGCCCGGCGCTGCTCGCGCTCGCGCCGGTAGCGCTCGTAGCCCGCCGGGTAGCGCTCCACCCTGCCGCCATGAAGCTCGAGGATCTCGCCCCCGACCCGATCGACCAGCTCGCGATCGTGGGTGACCAGCAGCAGGGCGCCGTCGCGCGCCGCCAGCTCCTCGGCGAGGTACTCGACGCCGAGCATATCGAGGTGATTGGTGGGCTCATCGAGGAGCAGCAGTCGGGCGGGCGCGAGCAGTGCGCGCACCAGGGCGACGCGCGTGCGCTCACCGCCGGAGAGCGATCCGAGCGGCCGAACGTGAAGCTCCTGCGGGATCCCCAGCCCCTGCAGCGCGGCCTGGGCGCGCGGGCGGGCCCTGAACCCGTCGGCGCGCTCGATGAGCTCGTGCAGGTGATGAATGCGCGCCACCGCCCCGGCGGAGGGGTCATGCGCCAAGCCCTCGAGCTCGGCCAGCTCGAGCTCGGCGGCCAGCAGACCCGTGAACGCGCCGAGGCAGTGCTCGAGCACCGGCGTTCGAGGATCGTCGGTGAGGCTCTGCTCGAGGTATGCCAGCGAGAGGTCGCGAGCCCTCTCGATGATGCCGCTCTCGGGCTCGAGCTCGCCGTTGATCGCGCGCAGCAACGTGGTCTTCCCCGAGCCATTGCGCCCGAGCAGGATCAGCTTCTCGCCCTCGTTGTGCTGCAGGGTGGCCCCGCGCAGCACCTCGCGAGAGCCAAGCGTTACGCCGACGCAATCGAGACGGTAGAGCACGTCAGCGCGGGCCGGCAAGCCGACCGAGCAGCAAGGGAATGCGCGCTGGCGCCTCGTCGACGATCGAGAAGGCGGCGGCGGCTCGCGCCGCCAGCGCCGCGCCCTCGACCGGGCGCAGGCCGAGGTCCAGGGTGACCAGGGGCTCACTCCTCTCGACCCGAGCACCGCACCGCGCATGTACTCGCAGGCCGGCAGCGAAGTCCACCGCATCACCGTTGTGCCGCCGGCCGGCGCCCAGCGCCACCGCGATCCACCCCAGCTCCTCGCCCGCCACGGCACCGATGAAGCCGGCCCGCGGCGCCGTCACGACCATTCTCGAGGCGGGGTGGGCGAGACGGCGCGGGTCCGGATCGCCCCCATGCGCGACCACGATCCGGTCCCAGTGCTCGCGAGCGGCGCCACTGGCAAGCGCGCCCATCAGCTCGGCCAGCGCCGCGGTGCGCGAGCGGCCCGCCATCATCAGCGCCTCCGCTGCCAGCTCGACCGTCAGCTCGCGCAGGCGGGCGTCGCCTCCTCCGTCGAGAACCTCGAGCGCCGCGCGCACCTCACCCGCGCACCCGAGATAGTCGCCGAGCGGCTCGCTCATGTCGCTGATGAGCGCCACCGCCCGGGCGCCCCCGGCGGCGGCTGCGCCCAGCAACCCGCTGGCCAGGCGCTCGGCCTCGGCAAATGTCTTGAAGAGCGCACCGCTGCCCGACTTGACGTCGAGCACCAACTGTCCGGCACCCACCGCCAGCTTCTTCGACATGATCGAGGCGACGATCAGCGGCACCGACGGCACCGTTCCGGTAATGTCACGCAGGGCATAGAGCTTGCGATCGGCGGGCGCGATCTCGTTGCTTTGTGCGGCAAAGCAGACGCGGCAGCCCGCCAGCAGGCCCAGGGCGGCCTCGCGCGTCTTGGCGGTGGCGAAGCCGGGGATCGCGGCGAGCTTGTCGAGCGTCCCCTGGGTGTGACCCAGGCCGGCACCCGCCATCATTGCCACCCGCGGGCCACAGGCGGCAACCAGGGGCGCGAAGACGAGCGAGACCGTGTCGCCCACGCCGCCGGTCGAGTGCTTGTCGACGGCATCAGGAAAGGTCTCGGCGAGCCGCCAGCAGGCGCCCGAGTCGCGCATCGCCAGCACCAGCTCCTCGGTCTCGGCGGCGCTCGCGCCGCGGATGCAGATCGCCATCAGGAGGGCGGCCAATTGCTCGTCGCCGAGCTCGCCCGCGGCCGCTCCGGCGACGAAGCGGCGGA
>JAZDGE010000468.1:0-11561 GCA_043807175.1 Acidobacteriota bacterium | reverse complement strand
GCGTGGGGGCTGGCGTAGAGCTCCTGGTAGTAGTGGGGGCCGGTGCCGCCGGAGACGGTGTCGGACATCTTCTTCCAGCTCTCGCCGCGGTCCGCCGAACGCCAGAAGCCGCCGGTGCGGCGCTCCAGCTCGATGGCGGCGTAGACCACGTCGGGGTGCTGGGGCGAGACGGCCAGGCCGATCTTGCCCATGACCTCGTCAGGCAGGCCGGTCTTGAGTCGTCGCCAGGTCACGCCGCCATCGGTGGACTTGTGGATGCCGCTCTCCGGGCCCCCGTCCATCGCCGCCGCCACGGTGCGGTGGTGCTGCCAGGTGGCGGCGTAGAGCAGGTCCGGATCGCGCGGGTCGCGCACCACGTCGGTGACGCCGGTCCACTCCCCGCCCCCCAGCACCTTGGTCCAGCTCGCGCCGCCATCGGCCGTGCGGAAGAGCCCGCGCTCGCCGCTCGGCGACCACAACGGTCCTTGCGCCGCCACCAGGACGACGCCGGAGTTGCGCGGGTCCACCAGGATGCGGGCGATGTGCTGGCTATCCTTCAGCCCTACGTTCTCCCACGTGCCGCCACCGTCACGGCTACGGTAGACGCCGTCGCCGAAGCCGACGTGGCGCCCGCCCACGTCCTCGCCGCTCCCCACCCAGACCACCAGGGGGTTGGCGGGATCCAGGGCCACGCAGCCGATGGAGTAGGAGCTCTGCTCGTCAAAGATCGGCTTCCAGGTGGTGCCGGCGTTGGTGGTCCTCCACACGCCCCCCGAGCCCACGGCCACGTACCAGGTGCCGGGATCCGTGGGGTGCAGCGCGATGTCCGAGATCCGGCCCGACATGAACGCCGGCCCGATGTTGCGCAGCTCGAGGCCCGCAAACGTCTTGGCGGTGAGCTTCAGGTTCTTGCCGGGCTCATCGGCAAGCGAGAAAACCGCCAGCGTCAGCAGAAGCGGAACAACCACCAGTACCGACAGACCACCCCTCATGGTCTCCTCCTTCGGGCGCCCACGCCAGGCTGACGCAGCAGCCCGGAAGAACCGGGGCTTCGCCTCGACAAGGCGATCACGGCGGCGACACCATAGCACCGCGACGAAGGCGATGCGGACCTACGGTTGAGCCCCGGCAACGCCGCAGATCGCCCCGCGCCGCCACCGCCGGAAGGGCGCAGGGGAATTGCGACCCTTGCGCCGCACGTGCCTGGGCCGCCGACTCAGACTGGCGGCGGGCTCAGCAGGTCGTCCAAATCCTTCTCTTCGACTGGATGATCGAGGATCCAGCGCACCATGGGCGCGAGTATCGGGTCAGCGGAGCCGGCCAGCGTC
Source organism: Acidobacteriota bacterium (assembly GCA_043807175.1). Classification (GTDB taxonomy): domain Bacteria; phylum Acidobacteriota; class Thermoanaerobaculia; order Thermoanaerobaculales; family Thermoanaerobaculaceae; genus JAZDGE01. The sequence goes on along the minus strand of JAZDGE010000468.1, from coordinate 10,254 downwards.
GCCAGCGTTTCCCTCGCCTTCGCCCGTGGGTCGGGTGTACCAAAGCGCGCCACCACCGCGAGCGCCGAGGCCGGCTCAAAGCGGAACCTCCGGTCGGGGCTCTCCACGGCCATCCAGCGAATGGCCTCCAGCCGCTCGTTGGGAAGATTGAGGCTGTGGCCACCCTTGGCTGTCTTGCGGAAGTACGGAGCGACCTCGATGATGGTCATGCGGGCAGCGCTCAACAGCTTCTGCTGCGGCACCTCGCCGGCCACCACCGCTGCGACCAAAGCGAGCTCCAGCTTGCCCTCCTGCCGGGCGCGATCGTAGATCGCCTCGGCGCCGCTTCTCCTCCTCTGACGTTCCAAGGAGGCGAGAGAGCGGGAGCTGAGACCCCTCGACCGGAGAGTAGTCGTAATACCGGCCGTTGAGCATCAGCACGGGGAGCCTAGGGCCGCCCACGAGTTGGGTCCCCCCGGTCCGGAAATTGCTCCCCGGAATAATCAGCTTGGCGAGGTCCGCCTGCGAGGCACAGGTCCAGTGGTGGACGGTGGGAAGGCTCTTACCCGCGAACTCGGCGTACGCCGCGGCCTCGTACCAACTCACGCCGGCGACCGGGTGCTTCTCCAGCCCCCTCGGAATGCCGCCAACCTCCCACGTCGCCGGACCCGGACGACCGGTCGTGTCCTGAAAAAGAGCAACTGCCTCTTCCCATGGGACCATTCGTCCGTCCTTGAGGAAAGGCTGCTTCCAGAAGTCTCGCTTTTCGTAGCAACCAGCATCGACGAACTTTGTGTATTCCTCCCACAGAAGGGGTTCCAGCCCGCGTGGATGTACTTTCTCATCGCCGTCGCCACGCTCGTGATCGGGCTCCTGCACCATCGCATCGCGGCGATGGTGAAGGCCGTGTTCACGAGCGAGGGGTTCGCGATCAAGACGCGACCGGTTCGCAGCCTCCAGATGGCATGGTGCGACGTGGCTGCGATCGAGCGGCGGGGCAATGCCTTGGTGGTGACGGCGGCCTCGGGCCGCACCCGCAAGGCCAACCTGAGGACCTGCGCCAACCGCGACGAGGTGTTCGCGGCGTTCGAGCGCCGTCTCAAAGCGCACAGGTCGGCCGCTGCGCCCGTGGTCAAGGGCGAGCCCCCGGCTCTCCTCCCGCCGGCCGAACGACCGATCTGAGGTATCCCCGAGACCATGCTTTTCGTGGTAGCGTGGTCTGACTTCTGGAGGAGGGACCGACGATGGCAGGAATCAACACGCGCAAGGTTTGGATCGGTGGGCTGGCGGGCGGAGTCGTGTGGATCGTCTGGGCGACGATCGTCAACTTCGTGTTCCTGATGCCCAAGTACATGGCTGCGCGGGAGGTGGGGACGATGCTCAAGGACCCCCGCTACCCCTTCTTCATGGCGGTCTGGGTGCTGCAGTTCTTGGTTCTCGGCGTGCTCGTCGCTGCCCTTTACGCGGCGGTGCGGGCAAGCTGGGGGCCGGGGCCGGGCACAGCGGTGAAGGTGGGGCTGATCGCAGGTGGCTTCGCCGGCTTTCCGGTCAACTTCTACAACTCCGCCTGGGCGACATTTCCGCGCATCATCCCCTTCGGGTGGCTGCTGGAGCTCCTTGTCGGGGCCGTGCTGGCAGCATTGGTGGCGGGCTGGCTCTACCGCGATGCCTGATCTCCGGGCGCCTGTTGGCTCCGACGACCGTCTCACAGCGGCAAGATCTGACCGAATGAGCCGAGTTTTGGGATCGGGCGCTTGGGTGGGGGACGGGAGCGTGGGTTTGCTGGGTGGGGTGCGGGGGAAGCTCTTGACTGTCCCCTGTCGACTGCGAGGCTTCGCCTCGTCGGTCTGAGGCGAAGCCTACCTGGCAAGCGCCTGGCGGCGTTCCTCGACCGCCTGGACAAGCAGCGCCTCGCCTTCCGGGCGTGGCATCGCCTTCTCGACATCCCAGTAGGGGGAGAGCCGGCGCAGGTTCGCCACCACCTCGGGGAAGACCTCGATCACCTTTGCGGTCTCCGCCTCGCTGGTGTAGCGCGAGAGCGAGAACCGGACCGAGCCATGCACCGCGGTGAACGGCACCTTCATCGCGCGCAGCACGTGGGACGGCTCGAGCGACCCCGAGGTGCAGGCCGAGCCGGAGGACGCGCAGATACCGTGGGCGGAGAGCTGGTAGAGCACCCCCTCGCCCTCGACGAAGTGACAGGCGAGGTTGAGGGTGTTGCCGAGTCGTGGCGCGCCGCCGCCGTTGACCTGGAGGTACGGGATACGGGCCGCGAGCTCACTCTCGAGATGGTCCCGGAGGCGGCTAATGCGGGTCTCGTCCTCCTCGTGAGTGGCGGCAGCGAGCTCCAGCGCCCGCGCCATCCCGACGATCGAGGCGACGTTCTCGGTGCCGGCACGGCGCGACGATTCCTGGTGGCCGCCGATGAGAAAGGGTCTCATTGGTGTGCCGCGCCGCACGAACAAGGCGCCGACTCCTTTGGGGGCATGGAGCTTGTGGCCGGAGAACGAGAGCAGGTCGATATGCTGGAACCCGGCTGAGAGGTCGATACCGAGCTTCCCCACGGTCTGGGTGGCGTCGGTGTGGAAGACGATCCCGGGGTCGGTCTCCTTGGTGATCCGGGCGAGCTCCTCGACCGGGAAGAGCACTCCGGTCTCGTTGTTGGCGTGCATCACCGAGACCAGCATGGTGTCTGGGCGCAACGCCCGGATGAACTCCCGAAGATCCAGACGCCCCTCACCGTCCACCGGCAGGAAGGTCACCTCGTAGCCATCGCGGGCGAGGGTCTTGGCGACCTCGAGCACCGCCGGGTGCTCGACTGCGGTGGTGAGGATGTGGCGGCGGTCGCGGCTCGCGCGGGCGACGCCGAAGAAGGTGGCGTTGTTGCTCTCGGTGGCGCAGGAGGTGAAGAGGATCTCGTCCGGGCGGACGGAGAGCTCACGCGCAACCGTTCGGCGGGCGGCGGCGAGCGCCTCGGCCGGCCCCCGCGCCGCGTCGTACATCGAGCTCGGGTTGAAGTAGCCCGAGGTGAGGTAGGGCAGCATCGCCTCGACCACCTCGGGGGCGACCCGGGTGGTGGCGTTGTTGTCGAGATAGACGAGGTCCACGGTCTCCCTCCTACTCGACCGCGATCACGCGACAGCGCTCGTCGACCTGATCCTTGAGCGCCTGCTCCACCATCATCTTCAAGGTGCGACCGGCGCCCACGCAGCTTGCACAGGCGCCGCCGAGCCGGCAGTAGACGAGGTGCTCCTTGATATCCACGATCTCAATGTCGCCGCCATCATGCACGAGCTGCGGGCGGACGTACCCGTCGATCACGCGCTCGACCTTCTTGGCGAGCTGGTACGGCGAGATCGACTCGCCCCGGGCGTCGGCGATGAAGCGCGCAACAGGTAGCTCGGCCTCGTGCTTGAACATGGTGGGCTGGCGCCCCCACGCCTCGTCCAGCAGGTCCTGCAGGCCTCCCGGAGCGTGGTGGCACGACATGCAGGCGCCACCTGCCTTGACCGCGTTGGTGATGTCGGCGATCGAGCGCAGCGAGAGCTCGCGGATCTTGCGTTTGAGGTAGGGCTCGGTGAGGCCGAAGCACTTGCAGACGATCCGGCCCTCCTCCTGCTCCTTGCGGGTAATGTCGATGCCGAGCGCGGCCAGATCAACGCCGCGCCGCTGCGCCCAGTTGAAGACCGCCGCCTCGAGCGCCTCGGCGCCCATCACCGAGCAATGGATCTTCTGCTCGGGCAGACCCTCGAGGTAGTCGACGATATCGCGGTTGGTGATCGCGAGCGCGCCAATCGGAGTGTAGCGACCCTGCGCGATGAGCGCGCACAGCGCCTCGGAGGCGGCAATCGCCGAGGTGCAGCCGAAGGTCAGGTAGCGGGCCTCGACGATGACGTCCTGCGTGGCATCGGTCGCGTGCCGCTCGACCCTGAAGGTGAAGCGGAGCGCGTCGCCGCAGGCAATCGAGCCGTGCTCACCGATGCCGTCGGGGTCGGCGACCTCGCCCATGTGGGTGCCGGGCTTGCCCTGTACGGCGTCCATGAAGAGCTGGGTGGTCTTCGCACTGTAGTTCCAGGTCATGGTCCTCTTTCGGGGAGCGCCGAATCGGATCCTTGCCCCCGCGCCGCCCGCATTCTAGCCCGCATTCCTCACCGTGACGGCCGTCTTGACGCTCTTGCGACTAAGCCAACTGAAGTCTTCGGGCTCAGTTTCCCACTGCGGATCGCGTCCCACTGCGAATGGAAAACCCGCGTTCCTATGGGCAAGCCTCTAGCTCGCATTTCTCACCGCGGTCCGTCGCGAAAGCGCCGAGAGTGCGTCAGATCGGGTCGCACGTAGCTTCGAGCGACGCAGGCGTACTTGTTCAGTACGTCGAGGAGCGAGGAGCGAGTACGGCCCGAGATGGCGTGCTATCGGCGCTTGCAGTAGGACAAGCGGTGAGAAATGCGGGCTAGATGGGCAGGGGAAACGAACCCGAAGCCCGAATCCCGAACCCCGTATTTTTTCTAGCCGGTGGCGGCTACGCGGAAGACCGCGACGAGCACCTGCACCGCCTTTTCCATGTCAGCGACGGTTGGGTACCTGGTTGGGTACCTGGTATCACAGATATCGCACTGTCGTCGACCAGGACCGGCTCAAGGTCGCGCCGTCCAACGGCAACGCGCTCTGGGCGACCAAAGAATCGCACGAGTGTGATACCTGGTACCTATGCGCTCATGCTGCGAGCCTGCGCAGCGTACGGCGTCCGCCGGCTCCGGGCAACCGCGCGGGCTGCGGGGCGCGCCGGTGCGAGGTGCGGCCCCGGCTGGCCCGCGGCATCGCTCCGTCGCCTTGGGGGTCTCCGACAGGCTCCTAGCCGAAGCTGTGGCGCCTCTCGAACAGGTGCACGTTGGCAAAGGGAAGCACGGCTGCCACGAGCCAGGCCAGGGCAACCCGCAGCCACGCCACCTCCACCACGACCTCGGCCCACCACACGACGCCGGTCATGGTGAGCACGCCCAGCAGGATGGCACAGCTCTCGCCCCGCTGCCCGCTCTCGCGGCGCTCCATGATGTCCCGAACAACGAGCGGGAGCTGGACCAGAAGGGCGACCTGTGCGACGGTGAAAACGAGCACCCGGACGTGCAGGTCGATAGCCTCCGGCTCCGCGGCCAGGGTCAGGGCAGCCAGGAGCATCGCCGAGACGACCGCCGCGGCGAGCACCGGGATCAGCGGCAGCAGGGCTCGGAAGACGCTGACCTGGCGGCGCGTGACCGGCAGCGTGGCCAGCAGTTGCAGCCGCCTCTCCTCGCGCTCGATGCCGGTGATCACGAAGCCGGCGATCATCGCGGCGATAGGCAGCGTCTGGGCGGCGATCGCGCCGAGCACCCAGAGTTGGGTGAGGTCAAGGCCGGAGACGCCAATGACGTGCACCTTCACGCCCCCGCGGGCGAGCAGCGAGATCATCGTCGCCATGCCCACGGCGATGGTTGCCGCTATCGCCAGCGACGGGCGGTGGTAACGCAGCCCCAGCCTAGCGAGAGCCCACATGGTTGGCCTCCTTCAGGATTTCCACGGCGATCTCGTCGATGGCGAGGCGCGAGGCCTCGATGGCATCGGCGCCGAGGGCGGCCAGCGCCCGTGCGGTGGCTTCGTGGTCGCGAGTCACCACCTGGTGCTCGGCGCGCACCCGGCGGTGGGAGACCGCCCCGGGCAGCTCCGGTTCCTCGACGGCGAGGCGGAACGAGATTCGCCGCCAGGCCTCCAGGAGGTCGTCTTTGGCAGCCCGCTGGACCACGCGTCCATCGCTGAGAAACACCAGCTCGTCGGCCAGGCGGCCAATGTCGGAGAGTACGTGGGTCGAGTAGAAGATGGCGCTCTCCTCGCTCTCCAGGACCTCCCAGAGCACGTCCAAAACCTCGGCGCGGACGACCGGGTCGAGACCCGAGGTCGGCTCGTCCAGGAGGAGCAGGCGCGGTCCGTGACCCAGCGCGGCGACCAGCGCCAGCTTGGTCCGGTTGCCGCGTGAGAGCGCCTTGACCTTCTTGTCGAGCGGCAGGCCAAATCGCCGCGCCAGCTCGGCCACCCGGGCGTTGGACCAGCGCGGGTAAAAGCTGCCGATCGCGGCCAGGTTGTCGGCGGCGCTCCAGTCGGCCCAGAAGCCACTCACCTCGCCAACGAAGCCGACGTCCTGGCGCCAGCGGATGTCGCCGGGGTCGAGGGGCCGCCCGCACAGCTCGACCTCGCCTGCATCCGGCACAACCAGGCCGGTCATGCAAAGCAGCGTGGTGGTCTTGCCGGCGCCGTTGGGACCCACGAACCCCAGCACCCGCCCCGGCTCCAGCATGAGGTCCAGCGGCCCGAGGGTGAACCCCGGGTATCGCTTGGTCAGGCCACGCAGGGCAAACGCCGCAGCTTGCGCGCTCATGACGACCCTCCCGGAAGGCCCATGACGGCCTCAATAGCCCCACGGATCTCGACCTCGCCGAGACCCTCCGCGCGGCCCTGCCGCACCAGCTCGGCGAAGGCCACCGAGAACCGCCGCGCCGCCATGTCCGTCGTCGTTGTCTGGGGATGCTCGACCACGTAGAACCCCTTTCCCGGGTGCGAGAGCAGCAGCTTCTCGCGCTCGAGGTCCTCGTACGCCCGCTGCACAGTGATCGCGCTGACCCGGTACTCGCGAGCCAGCCCCCGGATCGACGGCAGCACCTCGCCACCTCCGATCTCGCGAGACAGGATGCGGGCACGGATCTGCCGCGAGATCTGCGTGTGCAGTGGCTCTGGCGACAGCTCGGTGAGGGTCAGGATCACGGAGTCCTCCTCGGTTCGTGGTGCTGGAGAACCACCGCCGTGCAGTCGTCCGTCGGAGTCGGGCCGGTGCGGTCCTGGACCGCGGCCAGCACCGCCTCGAGAAACGCCTCGCTGTCTGCCACCGGGTCCGCGGCCGTGGCATTCCAAGCGGTGGCCCCGACCAGCGCGGTGAAGGCGTCGTAGCCAAGGGGATCGCCGGAGCGCAGGCGGGCCTCGGGGAGGCCGTCGCTGTACAGCAGGAGGCGTTCGCCCGGCGCGAGGCCGAAGGTGATCGAGCGGTACTCCAGGGATGGACGCAACCCCAACGGCAGGCGCGGAGCCGGCGCCTCGATCGCCCGTGGAGGCTGTCCAGCGGTGAGCAGCAACGGGTCGGGCATGCCGGCGTTGGCCAGGATCACCGTGCCGTCCCGCGGCATGTAGCGCGCGTATGCCAGAGCCACGAACTCTCTCGGGCCCAGGTCGGCGGCGAGGCGTCGGTTGAGCTCGCCGAGCGTGCCCTCTACCGAGGCGGTCGCCGCCACGAACGGGGTCATCGCCTTCACCGAGGCCATCAGCAGGGCGGCGGCGAACCCCTTGCCGGCGACGTCGGCCACCACGACTCCGACGCTGCCGTCGCGATGCGGAATGACGTCGTACAGGTCGCCAGCAACAAACCGCGCCGGGAAGCAGCGCGCCACCGTGGCGAAACCCTCGCCGAGCACCACCGGCGGCGGCAGCAGGCGGCACTGGATCTCCCGGGCAAGCTGCAGCTCGGCCAGCGACAGCTCGTGCCGGCGTGGGTCTGTCAGGAGCGTCTGGTCGTCGAGGGCTCGGCGTTGGGCGGCGGAAAGGTTGGTGACCCGGAAACCTCCATCCGGCTCGCTGGCCACGAGCCCCTCGGCGAGCAGCTCGTCGAGTGCAGCCGCCACCGGGGCGACCCCCACCCGGTGCGCCCGCGCCAGTGGCTGAGCGGCCTGCAGCAGCGCTCCGGGTTCGAGGTCCCCGAGCAGGATCTTGGTCCGCAACTGCCTGACTATCTGGCTGCGAAGCGGTTCCGGCGAGTGGTCCGAGAGGTGTAAGAGCATACCGTCCTCACTGATATTATACGCTAAGTACAGTTAAGGGTTTCAGGCCCCGAGGCGGTGACTTGGGATGCGACGTAAATAGCTGGAGTCCAGCATTTTGGGTGAGCTTGCCCGGCCAGCTCGTTGAGCCCGCGCAGGTCCCCGGCCGCCGTTTCGCGTCACCGTCGTGGAAACTCGGGCTGTCGAAGTTGCTGCTTCCTGGTCACGCGGACGGCGGCAGGAACCGGCAAGCGATGGCCAGGAGTTGCTACCCTGTGGGCGCGCAGGGAGGTCCTGGCGATGAGAGCGGCAATCGATGATTTCGTGGCTCAGCGGACGCTGGCGATCGCGGGTGTGTCCCGCAGTGGGAAGAGCTTCTCCAACGCCGCGCTCAAGGAGCTAAAGGCGAAGGGATACCGGGTGTTCGCGGTCAATCCAAACGCCAGCGAGATCGACGGCATGCCGTGCTACGCGAGCTTCACCGCGCTGCCCGAGTCGGTCGGCGGCGCCCTCGTGATCGTGCCGCCGGAGCACAGCGAAAGCGTGGTTCGCGCGGCGGCCGCCGCCGGCATCGCCCGGGTCTGGCTGCAACAGGGGGCCGAGTCGCCGGCGGCCACCGAGGCGGGCCGCGAGGCCGGCATCAGCTTGGTGCACGGTCACTGCATCCTGATGTTCGCCGAGCCGGTGCGCTCGTTCCATCGTTTCCACCGCTTCATCTGGCGACTGCTCGGCAAGCTGCCGGAGGCGGCATGTGGTACGCCGCAGGGAGCGCAACGCAGCGGACGAGGATGAAACGGCCTGGGTTTGCCGGCGTATTTCCGTCCGGGAGGACGGCGGGTGAGCTCGGCTGAGAGCAACCGGGCGGGGATGGGAGGGGCCCGAGGTGCGCCCTCGCGCACAGGCGTCCTCTACGCAGTGCCGGCGTTCCTGATGTAGGGCCTGTTCCCCCTGTACTGGAAGCCGCTGGCAGCGGTGCCGCTACTCGAGGTCGTGGCCCACCGCGTCGCCTGGGGTCTGCTCTCGGTGGCCCTGTGGGTGTCCGTGCGCGGTCGCTGGCGCGAGGCCCTCGCCGTCGCATCCCGCCCGCGCACCGTGCTGGTGCTCGCCGGCACCGCGGTGCTGATTGCCGTGAACTGGCTTGTCTTCATCTGGCTATCGACCGTCGGCCTCATCCAGTACATCTCGCCGAGCTGCCAGTTCCTCGTCGCCGTGCTGCTCTTCCGCGAGCCGTTCGCCGCCGCTCACGCCGCGACCTTTGCCTGTATCTGGGTGGCCCTGGCCCTGCTCGGCTGGGACCTCAGGCGGGGACTTGCCGCCGCGAGTGCAACGGCCGCCGCCCTCGCCGAGGCGCCACCATGTGCAGTCGGGCGAGATCGTGGTGGAGCCAACGGGAGACCCGCCAGTTGCCGAGCTGGAGCAGGCACGCCGCCGGGAGGCCGCGAAGCTGGGCGCCGATGCGGTGGTCCTGGTGCTTGACCGCACAAGACGTGTCGGGCGAGTGGTGGAGGGGCCCCTGTGGGCCCGCCACGCGCACCCCGTCTACGGCCGGGTGATCGTCGGCGTCGCGATCAAGCTCAGGTAGCGTCGGGGCGGACGATTGCCTGGCGCCCCAGTCGCGCTAGCCTAATCCCTCATCCCGACCTGGACCTGGCCTTCGATTTGGAGCTCGACCTGGAGCCGGACCTCGTGCCGTCGGAACATGCTTTTGAGCCCTAGGACGTTTGGGGCGGGAAGTTGATCGGCTTCCTGGACTCAACGCGGGCAGACGAACGCCAAGGCCGCGCAGACCTGAGTGCTGAGGAACATGTCAGACAGGGTGGTCCAAGTCCACGTCCGAGTCCACGTCCAGGTCCAAGTCCAGGCAAGGCAGCGAGCTCAAATTGGCGCCCATGCCCAGGCGTCCCCAGCCGCTCGCTACTCGTCCTCTTCCGGCGGGTAGAGCTCGGGCTGGACGCCCGGGCCGCCAGGCTCGAAGCAGCGCCGGCAGCGCGCCTCGTAGATGTCCTCTGCCCCCACCACCACCTGTTCCTGCGCCTGGCTGAGGCGCTGGGTGAAGGAGGCGGGCGACCCGCAGCGAGCGCAGATGGCGTGGACCTTCTCGACCTCTTCCGCAATCGTGAGAAGCTCGGGCATGTGGCCGAACGGCGCCCCCCGAAAGTCCATGTCGAGGCCAGCGACCACCACCCGCTTGCCGAGCTCGGCGAGGTGCGTGCACACCCGCACGATCTCCGCGTCGAAGAACTGCGCCTCGTCGATGCCGACGACGTCGGTGCGCGGATCGACGCGCTCGAGAATCTCACTGGCCTTGCGCACGCGGTCGGCTTCCAGGCGCCAGCGGGAGTGCGAGACCACCTGCGCGCTGGCATAGCGGTCATCGATCGCCGCCTTGAAGACCTGCACGCGCTGGCGGGCGATGATCGCCCGGCGCAGGCGCCGGATCAGC
>JAZDGE010000467.1:0-9870 GCA_043807175.1 Acidobacteriota bacterium | reverse complement strand
GGTAGTCGCCGGTCGGGACGCCGGCGGGGTCGGTCTTGCCGACCACCAGCAGCTTCTTGGCGTCGTAGAACGGATGGTTGATGGTGGAGGTGATCTCGCCGAGGACGATGCCGAGGATCACGGCCTCACCTCCGGATCGCTCAGGTGAAGGGTGTCCACGATGCCGACGATGGTGTGGTCCACGGGCACGAAGGCGGGGTCGAGGGCGAGCGCGGCCTCGCGGCCACCCTCGTAGTAGACCAGCTCGCCCGGGCCCGCCATGCGGGTGGAGTCGGCGGCCACCAGCGTCCGCCCCTTCGCCTTGCCGCCGGAGTCGAGGGGCTGCACGAGCAGCATCGGGGTCCCCTCGAGGCCGGGGTAGACGACGCACGGCACAACGGTGCCGATCACCCGGCCGAGGAGCATGACTCACCTTCTCCGTCAAGCTCGAGCACGGCCGCCGAGGCGAAGCGGGTGCCCGCGGCGAGCGCCTGGAGGAGGGCATCGGCAGGCGCCGGAATGATGCGCGTCGAGGCCGTCTGCCCCCTACCTTGCAGCACCACCTCGGCCAGTTGCATCGCCGCCTCGAGGTCGTGCAGCGCGCCCTGATAAATGCTCACGCCCTTGCCGGCGAGCCCACCATCGGCGAGCCGGATCTCGATCAGCGAGACCGGCGTCCCTTTCAGCGCCGCCTCGGCGACGAGCAGGCTGGCCGCGGCGGTGGCGGTCTCGACGAGGGCCAGCGCCTCGCGGCCGACCCGGTTCCTCGACCCCTGCACGCCGGCGTAGAGCTCGGGGTGGACATCGGGAAGGAGGACCCGGTCGATCACGCACGACCCGCCGGCCCGCAAGCCCTGGGCGAACGACTCCTCCACCGCGGCGGTGGTGCCGCCAAAGAGGGTCAGGAAGCGGCCGTGAGTGATCGTGCCACAGCGGATGAAGGCGATCGGCGCCTGTTTGAGCAGCGCATCGGTGGCGAGGATGCCGGCGGGAATGTCGGAGAACTCGATGGCGGCAAGCGCGGGATGGGTTTTCATCAGGTGATCCTGAAGTGGTCGACGAGAACGCAGCGGCGCGAGCGCGAGAACGAGCGCGGGCCGGTGAGCCCTTCCCCGGTCGGGCTGGCGATCGTGAACGAGCAGAATCCCTCGCCGTCGAGGCCGAGGCCGGCCTGCGAGCGGCCGTTCTTGACGAAGATGCTGCAGTCGCACTCCTTGGCCATGCGGCTCAAGGCATCGAGGTTCTTCGAGTGCATCACCGCGGTGTGCCGGTTGCCGCCCTCAACCGCGATCGCGAGGTCGATCGCCTGAGCGGCAGTGCGCACCCGGGCGAGCGGCAGGATCGGCATCATCTGCTCGGTCCACAGCCGCGGGTGGTCAATGTCGACCTCGACGACGCCGAGGCGCACCGATGCGGGCACGCTCATCCCGATACGTTCGAGGATGACGCTGGCGTTTTTGCCCACCAGCTCGCGGTTGATCTCAGCCTCCCGGCGCGGCCCGTGCGACCTGGTGAAAATCACCGACTCGAGGCGCCCGAGCAGATGGGGGCCGATCAGGACGGCGTCGTGACCGGTCATCGCCTTGACCAGGTTGTCGGCGACCGCGGCGACGCAGATGACCTCCTTCTCGTCGACGCAAATGATGTTGTTGTCGGTCGAGGCCCCGCGCACGATGTCGCGCGCCGCCTGGTCGAGATCGGCGGTCTCGTCCACCACCACCGGGGGATTGCCGGGGCCGGCGCAGATCGCACGCTTGCCCGAGGCCATCGCCACCTTGACCACCGCGCCGCCGCCGGTCACCACCAGCAGTCGGATGCCAGGGTGGCGCATCGTCTCCTGGGCCGTCTCGATGGTCGGGTTGGCGAGGCAGGTGACGACGTTTTGAGGTCCGCCCGCACTCATGATCGCCTGGTTGAGCAGCGCGACAGTCTGCATCGAGCACCCCTTGGCGGTGGGGTGGACATTGAACACCACGCTGTTGCCCGCCGCGAGCATGCCGATGGCATTGCAGATGATGGTGGACGTGGGGTTGGTGCAGGGCGTGATGGCGCCGATCACGCCATAGGGCGCGGGCTCGATGAGCGTCAAGCCATGATCGCCCGTCACCGAGGTGGGAGCGAGGTCCTCGATTCCAGGCGTCTTCTCGGTGACGAGGCGGTTCTTGACTACCTTGTCCTCGGTCCGCCCGAGGCCGGTCTCCTCCTGAGCGGCGCGGGCCAGCGCCTCGGCGTTGTCGAGCATCGAGCGCCGGATGGCAGCCAGAATCGTCGCCCTCGTCCGCAGCGGGAGGGCGACGAAGGCGCGTTGGGCCTCCTTCGCCGCCTTGACCGCCTCGTCCACGGTGGCATGGATGCCGAGCCCCGGCGCGCTCGCCGTCTCCGGCGCTCCGGCGACCGCGAAGGAGCGGCCGTCCACCTGCGCCGCGATGCGCCGCGCGATCTCCTCGATCTGCTCGTCTGTCAGACCGCCCACGGCTGCCCCCAGGATTGTCGTAGCCCGCTGGCGGAGGCCCGCCGCGTGGGGGAAAGAGCCTGCGTCCGCCCATTATGCGTGATCAGGTCCGGAGCGATCGTGGCGGAGCCAGAGGAGGCCGGCGACGGCTCGATCCCCCCCGGACCCCGGACCCCGGACCCCGGACCCCGTCTTTTCATTTCTTGTACTTCTCCGTCTCGCCGACGCTCCAGGAGTCGACGATGGCCATCACCACCGCGTCGATCGGGCGCCGGTCGGTCGCCGTGGTCTGGCGCGCCGAGCTGCCCGCGGCGACCAGAACCAGCTCGTCCGGGCCGGCGCCCACCGCGTCCGCCGCCACCAGGTGGCCGCCCACCTCGCGGCCCTCCTCGTCGACGCCCCGCACAAGGAGGAGCTTGAGCCCCTCGATGGTGGCCTCCTTGCGGGTGGCCACGACCGTTCCCACCACCTTCGCGAGTAGCATGTGCGCTAACTCCCTGTTCGCCGCCGGCCCGCAAGTCGGGCGGCGCCTACTTCTTCGCCGCCGCCTTGGCCTCGGCGTTGCGGCCAAGCGGCATGACGGCGTCGACATTGACATGCGGGCGCGCGATCACGTGCACGGAAACCACCTCGCCCACCCGTCCGGCCGCGATCTGAGCGGCGTCACAGGCCGCCTTGACCGCTGCGACGTCGCCCCGGACGATGACGCACACATAGCCCCCGCCGGTCTTCTCGTAGGTCACGAGCTCGACCTTGGCGGCCTTCACCGCGGCGTCGGCCGCCTCGACGACGGCCGGAAACGACCTCGTCTCGATCATTCCCAATGCTTCCAGCATCTGAGAGCCTCCCTATTGTCCTGCTGCACACTCGCTGCGCCCGCCCGCGGGCTAACCGCCCCCGGGCCGGGCCTCGCGGCCGTTGATCGAAATGATCGCCTGCTCGGCGGCGCGGTAGCCGACGTCGATGTCGCGCTCCTCGCCGCCCAGGTACACCCGGCCAAAGCTGCCGAAGGCCCGCACCTCGAGGATGTTGATGTGGGCCGCCTTCTCCGCCTCGTTGGCGGCGATCGCGGCGTAGCCTGCCGGCGCAACCTCCATGACGTAAAGCGACTGCCCCGGCATGATCATGTCGCCATGACGGGTGCGGTTGATGAGCTGGGTGTGGTAGGGGGAGATATTGCGGATGACCTGGCTGGAGGCCAACTGCGGCTTGATCCGGTCCTCCTCCTTGAGGTCGAGCGCCGCCAGGATCGCGCGCCCCGCCTCGCGCACGTCCGCCTGCGAGTCGGAGTGCAGCTCCAGCATGCCGTAGAGGCGTTCGATGATGAGCATGCCGGGGCGCACGTCGGTGGCCTTGAGGGCGACGTCCGTGACCCGCATGATGTCCATCCCGGGCGCGATCTCGACAAACAGCGAGGCCTGGCCGGGAGTTGGCAGAAAGCCCTGCGCCACCGTCCCCAGAAACGACGCGTACTGCGGCTGGAGGCTGTCGAGAAACACGTAGCAGCGCAGCTCGGCCATCGGCCTACCCCTTTCTTCCCGCCTTCCCCATTGCCTCTTCCATGATCTTCACGCTCGAGCTGCACCCGACGCGGGTGGCGCCCGCCGCAATCATCTTGACCACGTCCGCGAGGGTGCGAATCCCGCCCGAGGCCTTCACGCCCAGCCTTTTCGCGGCCACGGTGCGGCTCATCAGCGCCACGTCCTCGACCGTCGCGCCGCCCGAGGAGAAGCCGGTGGAGGTCTTGACGAAATCGGCGCCGGCCTTGATCGAAAGCTCGCAGGCGCGCACCTTCTCCTCGTCCGCGAGCAGGGCGGTCTCGAGGATCACCTTGCAGTGGCCGCGGCCTTCCTTGCAGGCCTCGACCACGCCGCGAATGTCGCGCAGCACCAGCGCGTCGTCGCGGCTGCGAAGGGCGCCGATGTTGATCACCATGTCGATCTCGCGGGCTCCCTCGCGCAGCGCTCGCCGCGCCTCCAGGACCTTGATCTCGGGCGACTGGGCGCCGAGCGGGAAGCCGACCACGGCGCAGACCTTCACCGCCGTGTTGCGCAGCAGGGCGTGCGCCTGCCGGACATAGGCGGGGTTGACGCACACCGAGTAGAACTCGAACCGCCGCGCCTCCTCGCAAAGACGGTCGACGTCACTCCCGGTCGCCTCCGGGCGCAGCAACGTGTGATCGATGAGCTTGGCGAGCTCGGCCGGGGGCAGGGCAGGTGGCGCCGCCTTGTCCGGGCTGCCCGAGAGCAGTTGTTTCACGCGCAGGACGATGCGCTGGAGGTCATCGGGTGAGAGCTCGGCGCCAGCGGGGCCGGCCGGAGCGCGCTCGCGGTCGATCTCGCGGATCATCTGCACCCGCGCCCGGTGGCGCTCCACCGTGCACTCGGTCGAGAGAAAAACCTCCGCGATCCGTTTCGCGGCCTCGACCTCGAGGTGGCCGGCGCCGAGCGCCAGCACATTGGCGTCATTGTGCTCGCGGCTGTTTTTCGCCAGCGCCTCGTCGTAGCAGGCGGCGGCGAGCACGCCCGGCACCTTGTTGGCGGTCATCGCGGAGCCGATGCCGGCGCCATCGATGACGATACCGAAGTCACACTTGCCCGCCGCCACCAGGCTCGCCACTGCGCGGGCATAGCGCGGATAGTCGACCGGCTCCTTGCCATGGGCGCCGCAGTCCTGCACCTGGTGGCCGAGCGTGGCGAGGTGCCGGATGAGGTGCTCCTTGAGCTCGAATCCGCCGTGGTCGGCCCCCACGGCGATGGTCAGCGGATGCTTCATGGCGAAGATGATATAACAGCGCCGGGACGATGCCCAGGAGGCGAGAAGATGACCCTGCGAGCGCTTCGTTTTCTTCCCTGGCTGGCGCTGCCGGCGGCGGTGGCGGCGGGGCTGCTCCACGCCCCCGCGATGCTGCGCTTCGCCCTCGCGGGCGCGGCCCTGATTCCCCTCGCCGGCCTGCTCGGTGAAGCCACCGAGCAGCTCTCGGCGCGCCTGGGGCCGGTGGCGGCCGGCCTGCTCAACGCCACCTGTGGCAATGCCGCCGAGCTGATCATCGCCATCCTCGCGCTCCAGCGCGGGCTGGTCGAGGTGGTCCAGGCCTCGCTCTCGGGCTCGATCATCGGCAACCTCCTGCTGGTGCTGGGGGCCGCGATGCTGGCCGGCGGCCTGCGCCATCCGGTGCAGCGCTTCTCCGCCCTCGCCGCCGAGAGCCAGATGGGCTCGCTGGCGCTGGCGGTGTTCGCGCTCCTGTTTCCCGCGGTCTTCTTCAACCTCGCCGCGCGCGCACACCATGAGGAGCTCGCGTGGCCGCTCTCACTCGCGGTGTCCGTCGTGCTCCTGCTCGTCTACGCGGCCGCGCTGCTCTTCTCGCTCAAGACCCACCGCCACCTGCTCGGCGGCGGCCACGAGACCACGGCCCCCCGCTGGAGCTCCCGCCGCGCGCTCTGGACGCTGCTTGCCAGCGGCGCGGGCACGGCAGTCGTGTCGGAGGTTCTGGTGGGCTCGGTCGAGGAGGTGGGTCACGCGCTAGGGTTCGGGCCGGTGTTCATGGGGGTGGTGGTCGTCGCCGTGCTCGGCAACGCCGCCGAGCACACGGCGGCGATCGTCCTCGCCTGGCGCAACAAGATGGACGCCGCGATCTCGATCTGCTTCGCCTCCTCGCTCCAAGTCGCGCTCTTCGTCACCCCGGTGCTGGTGCTCATCTCGCTGCCACTTGGCCATCCGCTGACGTTGGTGTTCTCCGGGGTCGAGGTGATCGCGGTGGCGGCCGCGGTCGGCCTTGCCGGCCTGGTCACCTTGAACGGCGAGAGCAACTGGCTGGAAGGGGTTCAACTGCTCTCCCTCTACGTCATTCTGGCGATCTGCCTCGCCCTCCTGCCGGCAGGCGAGGCGCTGCAGCGGTTCTAGGCAGGCTCCGCGGAGTCCGCGCAGGTCTTTCCAGGGGTACACTAGGAGGCAAGGGGCTGGCTACCCGAGAGGCACAGGTCCTCCGACCGGGAGCGTGATGGCGGCGAGACCACTCGAGCAGCTCGAGGGCAAGTACGAAATCCTCGAGAAGATCCGCGAGGGCGGCATGGGCGCGGTCTACAAGGTGCGCCACCGCTTGCTGGACGAGCTGCGAGTGGTGAAGGTGATCCGGCCCCAGCTCAAGGGCGACGAGGAGATCAAGGCGCGGTTCATCCGCGAGGCCCGCACCGCGATTCGCTTGCGCCACCCGAACATCGCTCAGCACTATGACTTCGCCATCGACGACGAGGAGAACGCCTTTCTCGTGATGGAGTACATCGAGGGCCACACCTTCGAGGAGCTGCTCCGCAAGGTGGGCTCGCCTCCCCTCGCCGTCAGCCTCGAGATGGCCCAGCAAACCCTCAAGGCGCTCGCGTACCTGCACCGCAAGGGGCTCATCCACCGTGATATCGCGCCCGACAATCTGATCCTCGGCCGCGACGTGGACGGCCATCCGCTGGTCAAGCTGCTCGACCTCGGGGTGGCGAAGGCGCTGCGCGCCACGACCAGCTTCACGCTTGCCGGGACCTTCCTCGGCAAGGTGCGCTACGCCTCGCCGGAGCAGTTCCGCAGCCACGAGGGCGCCGAGCTCGACGAGCGCAGCGATCTCTACTCGTTTGCCGTCGTGCTTTACGAGCTCCTCACCGGCCGGCACCCCTTCCCGGGCTCGAGCCTCACCTCTCTGATCGCGGGGCATCTGCTGGATCCGCCGCTTCCCTTTGCTCAGAGCGACCCCGCCGGGCGGGTGCCGGAGGAGCTTCGGGCCGCCATTACCCGGTCGCTCGCCAAGCGTCCGGCCGAGCGCTTCGCCAGCGCCACCGAGCTCGGCCAAGCGCTCGCCGCCGTGCAGCAACGGTTCCCCCTCTTGCCGGGGGTGCTCGACGAGATGCTCGCCATGGGCGACGTGCCCACCAGACCGATCTCGATCGCCAGGCCAGGCTCGACCCAGGAGCTGCTCGACCGCGAGTTTCGTGCCGGGCCGACCCCCTCGCCAGAGGCGCCCCCACCTCCCGCAGCGGGCCTCCGTCCCGGGCTCGCGGCGCCGCCGGCACGCGAGCGAGTGCCGCCCGGCGCCGACGAGCTCATGGTGGAGGCGCGGGTGCTGGCGGAGCTCGGCGACCGCACCGGCGCGCTGGCCAGGCTCGCCGAGCTCCTCGCGAGCGACGCCGATCATGCCGCCGCGCGCCGGCTGCAGGCGGCGCTCGAGGGCCGAGCCCCGGAGAAGCGCCAGCAGGCAAAAGCCATCACCCGAGCGGCGAGAACCGTGGAGGCCCTCTTCCTGGCTGGCGACCTGGCGGGAGCCGAGGACCGGCTGGCGGCGGCGCTGGCGGAGCTGGGCGAGGCGGAGGAGCTCATTGACCTGCGGCGACGGCTCTCGGCGGCGCGGGAGGCAGAGGTCCAGCACCGCGTCAGTGAGTGCCTGCGCGAGGCGCGAGCGGCGGCCGAGACAGGCAGCCATCGCGACGCCATTGCCCGGCTCGAGCAGGCGCTCGCGCTCGACCCCAACGACACCCTCGTGCGCCGCGTCCTCGCCCATACCCGGGAGGAGCTGCGCGAGCGCGACGAGGCCGAGGCCAGGAGGCTGGCGATCGCGACCGCCGCCGGTGAGGTCGAGAGCCTGATCTCGGCCGGCGAGCTGGCGCAGGCAGGCACCTTGCTCGACACCGCCTGGCAGGCCCTCGGCGAGAACCCCGAGCTGCTCGCGGTCCGCGAGCGCCTGGACCGGGCAGAAGCGACGCAACGCAGTTGGGAGGAGGTTCGGAAGCTGGCGGAGGAGGCGAGGGCGCTGGCGGCGCGCCTCGAGTTCACCGCCGCCTTCGAGGTGCTCGGCGCCGCCGGGGCGGCGGCACGAGATGACGAGGAGATCGCCCGGTTCGTGTCCGAGACCGGGGCGGTGGTGGAGCGTGAGGCGCGCGAGCACCGGCTGGGCGTCGAGCGGCAGCAGGCCCTCACCGCGATCGAGGACTTCCTCGAACGGGGCGCCTGGGAAGAAGCGCAGCTCGTGCTCGAGGTCGCCGAGAAGCGTTTTCCCGGCGAAGCAGCGTTTCTGGCGCTGCGCCATCGTCTCGATTGGGTGGTAAAGGAGGCCCGGGCTGCGGCGGTGGAGGGCCTCCTGCACGCGGCGGTCAAGCTTGCCGACGCGGGTCGCTTCGAGCATGCGCTGGGCGAGGTAGAGGAGGCCGCCGGGCTCGACCCGGGCAACCCCAGGGTGGCCGAGCTTCAGGGCGAGCTGCGCCGTCGCGAGGCGGTGGCGGCGATCGAGAGCTGCCTCGCTGGCGGCCGCCTCGCCGAGGCAAGGCGGGCGCTGGCGGTGGCGGAGAAGCTCTTTCCGGGTGCGCCGTCCCTCGCCGTCCTACGGCAGCGCCTCGAGGGTTGACCGGCGCGAGGGCTTCTATCTCAGGAATTGCGCAACCAACTGCGGGGTTGGGGGTTAGGGCTTGGGGGTCAGGGTGGGGCGTGGTTGGGGTTCGGAACCGAGGCACGATGATGGGGGAGGTTGGGAACGGCCGATCGTTGCGCGGTTCGAGCCGCGGCTGCTTGCAGCTCTCACCCTGGCGGTCCGTAGCAAGCCCGGCGCCGCCAATCCCCAATCCCGAACCCCGAACCCCGAATCCCGAACCCCAGTCCCTACCGGCGGGCGGTGAGCAGCACCTGGTAGCCGAGGAGCGTGGGAAGCAGCCGGGTGGCCCCATCCAGCAGCCAGGCGAGCGCCTTCACGAGGGTCGGCGGCCAGCCCGGCAACGCTAGCGGAAGCGGAATCGCCGACATCCCCCGCCGCTCGATCTTGAACCCGCACTTGGTCACGAGCGCTGAGATGCTCGCCCGGGTGAAGAAGACGCGATGCGTCTCGTCGAGAATCCCGCGCTTGGCGTAGGGGAAGCGCCCTAGGAGGAGATTCAGGCGCACATGGAGATTGGCCACATTGGGAACTGAGAGCAGGAGGCGCCCGCCGGGGCCTAGCGCCGTGTGAGCCAGCCGTAGGGTCCGCTCCGGGTCCGCAAGGTGCTCGAGCACATCGGCGGCGACGATGACATCGAAGCCCGCCGGGAGGCGCCTGAGGGAGTCGAGATCCATGATTGCGGCCGAGCTCAGATGGCGGCGCAGGGCCGGCA
This sequence comes from Acidobacteriota bacterium, assembly GCA_043807175.1. GTDB lineage: Bacteria > Acidobacteriota > Thermoanaerobaculia > Thermoanaerobaculales > Thermoanaerobaculaceae > JAZDGE01. The sequence goes on along the minus strand of JAZDGE010000467.1, from coordinate 324 downwards.
GGCAGTCGAGACAGCCCTCGATCCCGGACCAGGCAAGGTCGCCGCGACCGGTCAGACGCGCCACCTGACCGGTGCCAGGCGCCAGCTCCAGGATGCGTGCGCCGGGCGGCAGCGCGCGCAACCAGCCTGCCAGGATGCGGTGGCTGGAACCGCGGAAATCCTTGAGCTGGTAACGTCCAGGCGCCGGGATGGGGATCGCTGGGCCTCCTCTCTAGGAGCCTGTCGGAGAAATCGGGTGTGGGCGCGTTGCGAGCGCCGCGGGGCGAGATGCAAGGCGCCGCGGCGAAGGCGATGCGGGCCCATTGGCGAGCCGCGGCAACGCGG
>JAZDGE010000466.1:0-10506 GCA_043807175.1 Acidobacteriota bacterium | reverse complement strand
TGTCGCTGCTCGAGCACCTGGACGAGCTCCGCCGCCGGCTTGCCCACTCCTTGCTCGCGGTCCTGCTGGGGTTCCTGGCGTGTTGGTACTTCGCGAAGCCGATCTTTGCCTGGCTCCAGCAGCCACTGGTGCAGTTTCTTCCTCCCGGAGACAAGCTGGCGTTCACCGGCCTCGTCGATCCGTTCATGCTCTACATCAAGGTCGCTCTCCTGGCCGGGATCTTTGTCGCCTCGCCCGTGGTCCTCTACCAACTCTGGCTCTTTGTCGCGCCCGGGCTCTACCGCAGCGAGCGCCGCATAGTGCTGCCGTTCGTCCTGTTCACAACCTTGTTCTTTCTCGCCGGCGGCTACTTCGGCTGGGCGGTCGCGTTTCCCATGGTGTGCCGGTTCCTGCTTCAGATCGGCGCCGACTTTCGCCAGGTGATCACCATCAACGAGTACTTCTCGATGGCGAGCAAGGTCATCCTCGGTCTCGGGCTGGTCTTCGAGCTTCCGGTGCTGATTCTCTTTCTCGCCCGCATCGGCGTGGTTGACCATCGCTTCCTGCTGCGCCACTTTCGCTATGCCGTGCTGGCAATCTTTATCGTGGCGGCGGTGATCACGCCGACCCCGGACATCGCCACCCAGAGCGTGTTCGCCGTGCCGATGATCCTGCTCTATCTGCTCGGCGTCCTGGTCGCCTGGATCTTCGGCAAGAAGACAGCGCCGTCGACCTGACCGGCGTAAGGTAGGCGGCCGCGCAGGAAGGCGCAGTCAGCTCTCAGCACTCAGCTCTCAGCTATCAGCAAGAGGCGTTGCAGAGGGTCATGAATCCGGCCGCTTCGGCCGACTTCGAGGCACGCTGTGGCCTGGAAGCCAGGCGTTATTGCGTCACCTCTCTGGGCAGGAGCTTCTATGCCTCGATCTGCTCAAGGTGTCCGTCTGATCGCTGAAAGCTGATCGCTGATCGCTGAAAGCTGATCGCTGATCGCTGAAAGCTGCTCTTTCCCGCTATCCGACCAGCCTGTCGTACAGCTCCAGGTACTCGCGCGCCGAGGCGGCCCAGGAGAAGTCGCGGCCCATGCCATGGCGCCGTAGCTCGGCAAGGCGGCGCGGGTGGCGCAGCGTCTCACGTGCACGGGCGAGCGCGGCCACCAGCGCCGCCGGGGTAAGCTCGGCGAATACGAACCCGGTTCCACAAGCGCTGGCGGCGTCGGTGACGGTGTCGGCCAGCCCGCCGGTGCGGTGAACCACCGGCAGCGTGCCATAGCGCATCGCGATCATCTGGCCCAGACCACAGGGCTCGTATCGGCTGGGCATGAGAAATAGGTCGCTGCCGGCGTAGATCCGGTGGGCGAGGCCCTCGTCGAAGCGGAGGAAGAGCTTGACCCGTCCGGGATGGGCGAGCTCCGCGGCCTGGAGCAGCTCCTCGTACTTGCGATCGCCGGTGCCGAGCACAACGAGGTCGAAGCCTTGCGCGACGATCTCCTCTACCGCGGCGGCCAGCAGGTCGGCGCCCTTTTGCTCGGCAAGGCGCGAGACCATGCCGGCCAGCGGGCGCTCGCCGGGCAGCAGCGCCGCCTCGGCCGCCAGCGCCTTGCGCGCCGCCGCCTTTCCGGCGGCCGCGCTGCTGGCGTTGTAGGTGACGGGCAGGTGGCGGTCGCTGGCCGGATCCCAGGCCGCCAGATCGAGCCCGTTGACGATTCCGACCAGGGATGAGCGGCGGTCCGCCAGCACGCCCTCGAGCCGGCAGCCGAAATCAGGCGTGAGGATCTCGCTGGCATAGGTGGGCGACACGGTGGTAATCGCGCCGGCAGCCACGAGCCCACCCTTCAAGAAGTTGACCTGACCGTAGAACTCCAGGCAACCGGGGTGAAACAGGCGCGCCGGCAGCTCACAGGCGGCCATCGCCCAGGGGCCGAACAGGCCCTGGTAGGCGAGGTTGTGGACGGTGAGCACCGACTGCGCCGCCGCGATCTCGGGCGGCAAGCTGTCGTCCTCGCGAAGCAGTAGCGGCGCGAGGGCCGCCTGCCAGTCGTGCGCGTGAACGATGTCGGTGCCGCCAGAGGACCCCAGCGCTGCCAGCGCCGCGCGAACGAAGAACGCGAAGCGAATCGGGTTGTCGGGGTAGTCGCCATCGTTGAGGCCGTAGGGCGAGGGTCGCGCAAAGAGCGGCGGACAGTCGATCAGGACGACCTCGCAGCCCCGGTGCTTCCCACGGTAGAGCGTGGCGCGCAGGCCCATGACGGTGAGCTCGCCGCTGCGGGCACCGGCCGGCGGCTCGGCGAGCTGAGGGCGATGGGCGGGCGCCACGATCGTGACGCGGGCGCCCAGCTCCGCCTGCGCGGCCGGCAGGGCGCCAACCACATCGGCGAGCCCGCCGGTCTTGGAAAACGGCACCACTTCCGAAGCCAGGTGAGCAACGCGCAAGTCCGTTGGAGCGCTCATCGTCCTCCTCGACTTTCACTTCCGTCCCGGTCCTGCTTCTCATCGGGGACCACACTTGGAGCCGGGATCGACAGCGGCCGCAACATGCAAAGCTGCAACGCTGACCTCGACCTATTCCTCGAGGGTAACTTCGCGGAGGAAGCGGGCCGCTTCCTCGGGGGGGGTGGGGTTGATGGAGTAGCCGGAGCCCCACTCGAAGCCGGCGATGCGGGTGATGCGGGGCACGAACTCGAGGTGCCAGTGATAGTCGTAGTCGATGGTGGTCCAGTACTGCGGCTGGCCCGGCCGCGGGTGGGGGCTGGGCGCGGTGTGGAGGATGAGGTTGTAGGGTGGGTCGGCAAGCAGGGTGCGGATGCGCCGCAGGAAGTCGCGCAGCACGCGGGCGAGGTCGAGGAGGTTGCCGTCCGTGCAGAGGGCGAAGTCATGGCTGTGGGTCTTGGGCAGGATCCAGGTCTCGAATGGGAAGGAGGCGGCGAACGGTTCGATGAGCACGAAGCGGTCGGTCTCGATCGCCACCCGCTCGCCGAGCGCCCGCTCCTGCTGGATGAAGTCGCAAAACATGCAGCGCTCCTTGTGCGCCCAGTGCTCGCGGGCGACATTGAGTTCCTGGACGACGACGGTGGGGATGATCGGGGTGGCGATGAGCTGCGAGTGGGGGTGGTAGAGCGAGGCGCCGGCCTCGCGGCCATGGTTCTTGAAGAAGAGGACGTAGCGGATGCGAATGTCGCGCCGGAGGTCGATCAGTCGCTCGCGCCAGGCCCGCAGCACCAGCGCCAGCTCCTCTGGCGCCCAGTCGGCGGCCGCCCGGTGGTGGTCGGGGTTCTCGACGATCACCTCGTGGGCGCCGATACCAGTGACGCGGTCGAAGATCCCCACGCCTTCGCGCGAGAGCTCGCCTTCGATGCGGAGGGCGGGAAACTTGTTGGGCACGACCCGCACGCGCCAGCTCGGGCTGTTGGCGGCGCGCGGGCCGTCGGCGATGGCAAAGATCTCCGGGGGCGTCACCCCTTCCTTGCCGTACTCGAAGGGGCAGCCGCTGATCTCCCCGGGCGATTCGGGCTCCGGGCGGATGAAGTCATGGGGACGAAACCGTCGCTCGGTGGCAATGATCGACCAGCGGCGGCGAATCGGATCGAAGCGCAGCTCTGACATGCCCTACTCCTCTCGAAAAGCGGCCAACGACGCGCGCCAGACGGCAGCCGCCGCGTATTGCTAGAACGAGTCCTGTCTCGACGTGGCGCTAGGTAATGTCTCGGAAACTGTACAACCACCTGAGGGGTTAGGGGTTGGGGGTTGGGGGTTGGGGGAAAACAGCTCACAAGCGTAGCACGCGTCTCGGGGGGCCGCGCGCGGTGGCAGCGCCCTTTTCGCGACGCGCCGACCATGCCGCGAACCTGCCCGCGCCGCTTAGGCGTGTGCGCCGCAGCCTGCGCCGCGCCGGTAACCCCAAAACCCCAACCCCTAACCCCCAACCCCACCTGCGAGCGAAGCGAGCTAAGTCCTCTCACGGTTCGTCGACCTCCTGCAGCTCGAGGCGCCAGAAGCCCTCGGCCGGGAGCCTTTCGCCGCGGTGCTCGACGGCGACCAGCAAGTCGCCGCCCGACATCGGCAGACTGGCTTCTACGCAGGCCCCTACGCCGCACTCGGCGGGCGCGAGGTCGGCGGGCAGGGTCCAGCTCGCCGGCTGCCCGCCGGCGACCACTGTGACGACGAGCGGCACCGGCGCGTCTGCTCCCGGGCGCGGCTCCACCCGCAGGAACAGGCGATCCTCGCTGGCCCGCAGGGCGGCGCGGGCGAGCAGCCGGTGGCTCGGCGGGGCATCGACCCAAGCTGCCACCGCCCACTCGAAGAAGCTGGACGTGCGGCCGTCCAGCGTGGGCAGGGGCCAGGAGCGCGAGAGCGGCACTCGCAGACGGACCGCGGCCGAGCGCACCGGGGTGGCGAGCTCGGCGGGAGGAACCACTCCGGCCGCCCGGCAGGCATCCTGGAGGTGGGTGCGGAACAGCTCGTCATAAAGCGGGGCGAGCTGGGTGGGGTTGTCGTCGCCCAGCCACCACCACCAGTCGCTACCCTCGGCGGCAAGCCATGACTTCCCGCCCCGCGCGGCGCCGCGCGCGCGAGTGTTGGCGAGAAGCTCCCAGCCCCGGTTCTTCTCCGGATGCCCGATCCAGGTCGCAAACACGCCGCCAATCCAGGAGCCGGGGTGAAGGTGCGGCAGCCGCCGCGGCTTCTCGTCCGCCGCTCGTTGCCGCAGGGTGGCGAGCTCCAGCTCGGCGCAGGGAGCGAGCTGGTGGGCGAGCGAGGTGAGGAAGCGGACTCCGCCGTTGCGGAAGGAGGTCCAGGGATTCTCGCCGTCGAGGGCGACCAGGATTCCGGCATCGCCGGGCAGCCGCCGGCCGAGGTGGCGCAGTTGCCCCACCAGCTCGCGCGCGGCATCCTCCTCGGTGGGGAATCGCGAGGCCTGAAAACCGATGAAGTCGGAAAACCCGCGGTGGCGAAAGAAGAGTAGCGGCCCGCCCTCGGGTAACTGCCAGGGGCAAAACAGCTCGTCGCCCACGCCTGTCTCGCCGGTCAAGGTGCGGCCCAGCGAGGCGGCGAGAATCCCCTCGTCGGTGGCCAGCCAGCGAATGCCATGCTGGTGATAGACCGCCAGGGCCGCGGCCGAGACCGAGCCCTCGGGCGGCCAGCAGCCGGCCGGGTGAAAGCCGAACGAACGCGCCGCCTCGAGGCCGAAACGGAGCTGCTCGTGGGCGTCGTCCGGGGCGGCAAACGGTGGCACCGCAGGCGCCGGATAGGGCGCCCAGGACTCCTTGACCACTGCGGTGTCGATGAGCAGCGGCATGATCGGATGCGCGTACGGCGAGGTGGCGATCTCGACATCCTCTTGCGCTGCCAGCTCGCGGTATAGCTCGAGCAGCCGGCCGGGGCATGCCGCCAGCCAGGCGACCGCCTGCTCGCGCGCCGCCTGGCTGAAGCCCTTGCCGCTTCGCGCCAGCTCGGCGACCTCCCGCTCCCAGCAGAAGTTGGGCTCGGCGTAGGCGAGCACGAGCAGGGTCTGGATGTCGGTGAGGTCCTGCACGGTGTAGCGGCTCGGCAGCTCCTCGGCAGTTGCGCCGGTGGTTCGCGCCGCCAGCTCGGCCAGGCGAGGCCAGCGGGCGAGCTGGCGGGGATGGAGCAGGAACGCCCAGCGCAGCAACTCGCGCTGGCCAGCCGGCGCAAGCTCGCGCGCCGGCGTTTGCAGCGCCTCGAGCAGGGGGTCGCGGGCGCTGCCCTCGTGGTAGGCAGCGAGCTGGTCGAGAAAGACGGGAACGAGGTTGAGCACCTGGCCACGCCAGCGTGTCTCGCGGAGCACTTGCGCGAGCGTGAGGTACTCGCCCGCCGCGTGGAGCAGCACCCAGGGCGCGTGGACCCGGCCGTCGGCGGTGCGGTAGAGCGGCTGGTGAAGGTGCCAGAGGAAGGTCAGCCGGGCCACTTGCCCTCCTCGGCGCCGCGGACGATCGCCTCGAGCTTGAGGGCCCAACGTTCGAGCAGCCGGGCCGCATGCTCGCCGTCGGTCGACTCGGCGTGCAGGTGCAACTGGGGCGCGATGCGGTCGGGGCGAAGCAGCACCCACTCCCCATCCAGGGCGATCCGGGCGCCGTCGACGAAGGAGACCTCGGCGCCCGCGGCCGCCTCGACGAAGCGGCGCATGACCGCGCCCTTGCGCTCGATTGGGCAGGCGATGGCAAGGTGGGCGGTGGGGACGGCGGGCGCCAGGTCGGCGATCGCCTCGGCCGGCTTGCCGGCGCGTTGGAGCAGCTCGAGGAGCTTGCCGATCGCAAACAGGGCATCGCAGGAGTGATGAAGGGCCGGGAAGATCAGGTCGCCTTCGCCCGCCGTGGCCAGGACGACGCCATCTTCGCGCGCCGCCTCGGTAAGCGAGCGGGGGGTGGCGAGAACCTCCTTCACCCGATAGCCCGCGGGCTCCAGCGCCGCGCGAAAGGTCGAGGGAGCATACGCGGGCAGCAACACCGTTCCCCGCGGCGCCTGCGCGGCGACCGTGGCGGCAATCACGAGCGCCACCAGCTCCATGTCTGACCATCGCCGCCCGCGGCGGTCGATCACCACCAGTCGCTCGTCGCCGGGGAATAGCCAGATGCCGAGGTCGGCCCCGAGCGAGGTCACGATCGCCCCCAGCCGCGCGTGGGCCTGCTCGATCTCCTCCGCCAACAGGGGCTCCGGCGCGACTCCGGTGTGGGCGTTGAGGGTCACCACCTCGCACCCGAGCTCGGCGAGCAGGCGCGGCAGGATGACCATGGCGGCCGAGTGCGCGTGGTCGACCACGAGGTGGAACCGCCGCTGCCGGATCGCCTGCACCGGCAGCGCCTTGAGGTAGGCCTCCGCGTAGGCGTCGAGCAGGCGCGGGTGCTCGAAGATGACGCCGATCTGGTGGTGCTGGACGCGGCGGAACTCCTCGCGCACGAACACCCTTTCGAGCGACTTCGCGAGCGCCGGGGCGATGTCCAGGCCGCCGGCGGCAAAGAAGCGGATCGAGGTCAGGCCGCGCAGGAGTTGCACCTGTTGAAACGACACCCCGCCAGTCTCAAGGGCGGCTTCGAGGCGGAAACGCATCACCGGCACTGGAAGCAGGCCAAGGTCGACGACCTGCACGCCGGTCGAACCGACGCCGCCGACGAAGGCGCGCCTGAGCATTCGCGAGGCGGGATGGGCGTCTCGTACCGTGAGGATCGTCGAGCCCGGCTCGAGCAGCGTGCCATACGCGGCGCCGAGGCGAGCCGCCACCTCGGGCGTGAGCTCGAGGTTGGTGAGGCCGGTGAAGGCGCCTTCCTCGAAGGCGGAAGTGCGCCAGCGGTCGGCGTAGACCAGGTTGGAGTGGACCACCGCGTGGTCCTCGACCACCTTGGCCGGCCAGATCTTGACCCGCTCCTTGACCCGCACCTCGCGCCCTAGCGTGGTGGCGTCGGCGATCACACAGCCGGTCTCGAGCTCGCAGCCGGGGCCGACCGTCACGCCCTCGCCGAGCACGGCGCCCTGGAGGTGAGCGCCGGCGCCGATGTGAACCCCTTCCCAGGCCACGCTGCGGCGCAGCTCTGCGCCCTCGCCTATGACGGTGCCGGCGCCAAGCACGACGTCCTCCAGGCGCGCGCCGGCGAGGATGTGGCAGCCTTCGCCGATCACCACCATGCCGCGGATCTCCACCGAGGCCTCGATCTCGGCCTCGCCTTCGAGCCAGAAAGCCCGTGCCGCGTGCTCGACCAGCCGCCCGGGCGGCAGCAGCCGGAGCTTGCCGGCGAAGAAGTCGAGGTGAGCGGCGAGGTAGGAGTCGGGATCGCCGATGTCGCGCCAGTACCCATCGGTGACATGGCCATAGAGTGGCGCGCCGGCCGCCAGCAGCGCGGGGAAGAGGTCGCCTGAGAAGTCGAAGGCCGTTGCCGGAGCCTCATCCAGGGCCGACCGCTCGACAACGTAGATGCCGGCGTTGACGGTGTCGGAGAACACCTCGCCCCAACTGGGCTTTTCGAGAAAGCGGCGGACCCGGCCGTCGCCATCGATGATGACGATGCCGAATTGCAGCGGGTTGGCGACCCGGGTGAGCGCAATGGTAACGAGCGCACCCGCGCGCTCGTGGGCCTCGACGAGGGCCGGCGTCTCGAGCGCGAAGATGAGGTCGCCGTGGATCACGAGGAAGCGATCGCCCGGCAGGGTCGCGACGCCCCGGCAGAGGGCGCCGCCGGTGCCCCAGTCCTGCTCGCTCGCGTGATAGTGGAGCCGCAAGCCGACGCCGGCGCCGTCCCCGAGCACGGCACGAATCCTGCCCGCGTCCTGGTCGGTGAGAATGAGGGCCTCGGCGAACCCGGCAGCCGCGAGCGCGGCCAGCGTACGCTCCAGCAAGGGGCGGTTGACGACCGGCAGCAGCGGCTTGGGGCGACGGGCCGAAAGCGGGCGGGCGCGGGTTCCGAGGCCACCCGCCAGCACCACCGGGATCACCTGGCGCGCTCCAGACAGCCCGCCACCGCGGTCTTGAGCTCGCCCAGGTCGGAGGACTTGACCACATAGGCGTCGGCCAGCCAACTTGAGAACTCGTCCTGATAACGGGCAAAGGCGGTCGAGAGCACGACCGGGGGACTCGGCATGCCGGCCTTGATCTCGCGCAGGAGATCGAGCCCGGAGGCGTCGGGAAGACGGATATCGAGGACGACCACGTCGATCCCGCCGCGGGAGAGATGCTCACGTGCGGCGGGCAGCGAGGTCGCGGTCCGGACCTCATAACCCTCGTGGGCAAACGCGGTCCGGTAAAGCTCCAGCAATCCTTCCTCGTCATCTACGAAGAGCACGCAAGGCGCTTTCACGTTCACCTCCGGAGCACGACCGTGAATCGAACCCATCCCGGCTCAGACTCATCGTACTCCACCCGGCCTCCCATTGCCTCGGCGAGCCGGCGTACCGACACGAGCCCCAGGCCAGCCCCGGCGCGGGAGGTCGCGGCATCGGCGGAAAAGGGATCGGCACGCAATGAGGGCGGCAGGGGACGGCCGTTGTCGGCCACCTCCAGTCGAACCTCCGGGCCCTGGGTGTGCACCGCCACGCGCACCACGCCGTCCCCGGTCGCGTGCCGCTCGCGCAGCGCCTGCAGGGCGTTGCCGAGCAGGTTCTCGACGCAGCGGGCGAGATACGAGCGCTCCGCCCGCGCCACCGCCTCAGGGCCCGGGAGGCAGTAGATCAGATGAACCTGGCGGGTCACGGCGAGGGAGTAGAAGGACGCCACCACCTGCGCGGTCACCTCTCCCACATCGACCGGCTCGAGGGTGACGCCCTCGGCGTGGCTGGCGAGGCGCTCGACCAGTTGTGTGACCCGTTCCTCTGCGGTTTGCACGGCGTTGCGCACCGTGGCGAGCTCACGCCGCAGGATGGCGCGGTTCGCCGGCGGCCGGGCGATGAGCTCGGCGGCCAGGCCGCCGGCCAGGGCGAGCGGGTTCGTGAGATCGTGGGCCAGGGTGCGGGCGGCTTCGAGCAAGGCGGTGGCGTGCTCGGCGCCGAGTCGGCGGCTTTGCTCCTCCTGCAGCGAGCGCAGCAGGTTGGTCCGCTCGAGCGCGACCCGGAGTGCATTGCCAAGGGTGGTCGCGGCCTCGATCGTGCCCGGGTAGATGGGAAAGCCGGTCACGAAGTTGTCCGCCAGCAGCACACCCCAGGGTCGGTCTCCGGCCATCATCGGGACCACCGCGAGTGCCGGCGATTCCAGCACGCCGATCCAGTGCCCAACGCAGGGGCTGGGATGGCCCGCCCGGCCGACGAAGCCCCGCCGCCAGCTCGCACGCTCCAGCGGGTGGGAGAGCCGGGCAAGGGTCGTGGCGTGCACCAGTTGCTCGTGCTCGATTGTCTCGCGGTTGGGTCGCGCCAACCCGGCGAGCGGGTCAAAGCGCTGCCGCCCCAGCTCGGCCCAGATCCTGGCCGCCTCCTCACGACTTCGTGGACCGAGGGCAAAGCGGCCCTCCATGCGGTCACCTTCAGCGAGCAGCAGGAACGCGCGGTTGAAACCGAACCCTTCGCCTGCGGTCAGGGTGACGAGCGCGGCCCAGGCCGCGATCTCGGGCTCGAGGGCGACCTGCAGCGCCTCGCTGGCTTGATGAAGGGCGGCGAGCAGCCGGCCGGCGCGGAAACGGCGGCGCGGCTTCGGCACTCGCTGGCGCAGCAGTCCCATCCGCCCGCGGCGGTCGGGTTGAGCTGCGTTGGGCTTGCCAGGTCCCTCGTGCGCCACCATCGGTCAACCCATCCCGGCGTGCACTCGACCGCCGGTACTCCCCACCAGCGTACTACGGAGGCGCCGCGAGCAGGAGCCTCGCGAGCCACCGCCGCGCGTTCGCTCCCCTGCTCGTGGGGGCCGGGGGGTGAGGGTGAGTGAAGCGACTGGCTAGCAAGGCCCTGCCTCAGACCGACGAGAGGGGGTCGCGAGAGCTGGTCGCGGAGGGTGTTGTCAAGCTCCACCCGGCCTGGGGAAAAGGATCAACGCAAAGACGCAACGGCGCAAAGAAAGACTCAAGGCGCGCAGCGTGCTGGAAGGCGCGGCACGCCCCGCGCGACC
>JAZDGE010000465.1:0-5194 GCA_043807175.1 Acidobacteriota bacterium | reverse complement strand
CGGCGCCGAGTACGACGCAACCGGCTTCCTGCGCATGGACGACTACTTCTTCCTCCACTTCTACCTGTCAAACTACCCGGAGACCACCATCATCGAGCCGAACGTCACGGCCGAGTGTCACCTCGTCAAGCCCTCGGTCGTCGAGGGATTCAATGGCTGGCAGCTCGTAGACTCGTACACCGACGTGCCGTCGAGCTCGCGCGCCTACACCTTCACCCTCAAGAAGCACCCGGAAAACGTGTCACAGGCCTCGTGGACAGACCTCTACGTGTACCGCTGGCGGAAGCCGGCGAAACCCGACGAGGAGGCCGATGCGCCGCGGACCAGGGCGCTGGTTGGGGCGGTGCCGGTGACAAGCGTCGGAAAGACCAACACGGCCGAGACATCCGCGAAGGAGAGTGGCACCACCAAGACGGCAAGGCCAGTGACTGAGGCTGCCGCCGGCAGGACCAAGGCACCTGCGGGTTCGGGCGTGGAGCGCGGTACCGCGAGCGTTGGCGGGCCGGTGAAAGCGCAGAGCGGCGCGCGGAAGGTCGCCCCGGGCGTGCGGGTGGTGGAACCGGTCGGCAAAGGACAGGCAATCCGCGATGTCCGTATCACGCTGGTCGAAGAGGTCAACCGGACCGGTGAGGTGCCGAAGTACGATGAACGCCGCGAGCGAGAGTGGAAGAACATCCGGGCGGACTACACGGACGCCGACGAGTTCGACGGCAACGGTTTCGCACTCCTCGACAAGCACGTCGGCAATGCAGGCAATGGGTACTTCATGGTGAAGGCGTGCTACGAGTGGGAGGGTGCGCCGTCGTGCGCCACCGGCGTGATCGATTTCTCGGCGCCCGACAACCCGGGCGGGTATCGACCTCCAGTTGAGCACGAGTCACCGCGCGGTGAGGGCTATCTGGAGCGGCAGATGGCGGAAAAGGAAGGTCTGCTGGTCAACCCCGACCCATTGCAGCGGGGGTCCCTCGAGCGCTTGACCCAGAAGTACAACCGCAAGCAAGCAGGCCGCGAGGGTGTCTCCAACATCAAGGCCCTCCCCATGTGGGCGGTGGCGTCGGTCAAGAACGTGGCCACATGGGGCGTGATGGACCTCGAAGCGGACAGCGTGTTTCCGGCCGATCGCATCATCACGCGCGGCGAGCTGGTGGCCGGCCTGGTGCGCCTCTTCGACCTCGAATCAAAGGCGGCGGCGCCCTCGCGAGATGTCGGAGCGAGCCACCGCTACCGCAGCGAGATCGCCACTGCCGTCGAGCTGGGAATCGTCGAGACCAGTGGCGGCGCGTTCGCTGCCGATCAACCGCTCTCCCGGGAGGAGGCCAGCAAGGTCGTCTATCGCGGCTTGCGCACGGTGCTGGGGGCGAAACAGCTCGATGCCGCCGCTGCCAAGACGGTGACCTACAAGGATGCGGGTGAGGTCTCCGCCGGCGCCCGGCCTGCTGTCATGAGGCTTTCCTCACTCGGCCTGTTTGACGCCTTCACTGCCGGCGGCTCCTTCAAGCCCGGAGAGGGGATGACGATGGCCCAGGCAGCCTCGGTGCTCGACCGGATCGCTCAGAATCTCATTCTCGGCCAGAGGTGAAAACAATGGGTACCAGGTCCGGCACTCTTGACACTCTTTGCAAGGTGAGGTTGCAAAGGAGGATAACGAGGCGGGCGAGGGTTTTAGTTGACCTGGCGATGTACCACGTTTACAGCCGGGTGAGCCAGCGCAAGGGGGTTTTCGCGTAGGCGGGCAACTCTTTTAGGAGCTGCGGCTGAGGCGCTCGAGAAACTGCCTTGGGGTCAGGATCGCGATCCCCTGGAACGTGCCCAGGGCGAGGAGGTCGGCGTCCCCGGTGACGATTGCATCGGCCCGGCCGGCGGCGGCGGCGCTCAGAACCCAATCGTCGTCGGGATCGCGGAGAATCTTCCCTCGCAGTGGCCTTGCCTCGACCCACGTGGCATGGCGGTGGTAGAGATGCAGCCACGGGAGGTCGTCCGGAGTCAGCTCAAACTTCTTGAACAGGGTTTCCACCAGCTCATCCCACATCACCTGAGAGAGGACCGCGGCGTGGTCGGGCAGATGCGTCTCCAGCACCTCGTGGCAGAGCCCTTCGGCCACGAGCCCGGCGACGATCACGTTAGTGTCGAAGACGGCTCTCACGAGATCAGCCGGAAGATCTCCTCGTCAGTAAAGATCCCCTTGGCCCGAGCGCGACGCACCCCGGCACGGCGGGATTCGGCGACTGCGTCCTGCCAGAGCTTTCGGTACAGGGCGAGGCGGACGTACTCACTGGTCGTGAGTCCATTCTCGGTCGCGGCGCGCTCGATGAGCCGCTTGGTCTTTCCGGGCAAGCTGACGGTTAGGGTCTCCCGCATCGCTGTAAGGTTAGATCGCACGCAACCTGGGGTCAAGAGCTGTGCGGGTGCCTGGGCCGACGTTCTTGACGATCCTTGAGTGGGGTTGGCACTCGGCTGCGTGGCGCGGAGTGACTCCTCGCAGTGGCCCTTGTTGAGCGAAAAGGGGCACGGGGCGATCCGCTCAGCAGGGCACGCGACCACCTGATCGATCCAGTGAAGCAGCTTTTTGCAAATCGCGACCGGCCGCCGCGGCGCCAGCGAGCTCTTCCCCCGGATGTCATCGCCGCGGACCGCAGCCACCTCGCCGTGGCCACCAGGCAAGAAAGCCTCAGCCAGCCGGGGACGAAGGCACGGCCCCGGTGAGTGTTGCCTCGGTCGCCCGGTCGAGGATCGCCCAGATGCGGTCGAGCCAGGCTTCGTGCTCGGGCTTCATCAGGACCGAGCGCAGGCAGGTGACGGTGGGGCGGTCCGCTGCCATGTCGGCGCCGCCGAGCAGCTCCACAGGGAGGTCGGCGAGCGCCAGGTGGAGGTCACGGCGAGCGGCCTCCGCGAACACCGCACGCGCCAGGGCGGAGGCCTCGCTCGCCCGAGTGGCGCGCGGCGTCCACACGACGATGTCGAGCTCGGGGGCGAACGCGGTGACAAAGCGCCGATCGGCGCCGACGCGCCGGTAGAGCTCGAGGGCGGCGGCGCGGCAGCGGGCAAGCCCCTGGGCAAACTCCCCGCCCCGCTCCAGCGGCAGCAGGCGAAGCGTCGCCCACAGCGCCACTGCCGCTGCGCCCGGCCGCGAGCACTCGAGGCTGATCTCGCCCAGGTGCAGCTCGCCCGAGGTGAAGTAGGTGTAAGGGGAGTCGTGCCGGTAGAAGGCGCCCACCGCGGGGTCGCGGAACAGCACGCAGCCGCAGCCGTAGGGCTGGAGCCCGTGCTTGTGGGGATCGATCACAATCGAGTCCACCTCGGCGAGGCGGTCGTAGCTGCGCCGGGTCTCGGCGTCGAGCGTGTCGATCAGGCCGAAGTAGCCGCCGTAGGCGGCGTCGGCGTGGAGGCGGAAGCCATGGCGACGCCGCAGCTCAAGCAGCCTCGGCAGCGGGTCCACCGAGCCGGTGGCGGTGGTGCCCACGGTCGCCACCACCGTGCCCACGTCGCCGCGCTCGAGGCGACGCTCCAGCACGGCGACGTCCAGACGGGCGAGGTGGTCACAGGCGACCGTCTCGAAGGGCAGGCCGAGCACCTCGGAGACGCGGCCGTGGGTGTAGTGCGCCTGCTGCGAGGCGAGGATCTTCGCCCCCGGCCGCAACCGCCCGGCGATCCACAGCGCCTCGAGGTTGGCGACCGTGCCGCCGCTGGTGAGGTGGCCGAGGTGGGTGTCCCAGCCGACCATGCGGGCAATCGCCGCCACCGCCTCCTTCTCCATCCGGGAGCTGGCCCGCCCGCCGTCGAGAGCGTGGTTGTTGGGGTTGATCCACTGGGCGAGGGCGTAGGCCAGGCGCGCCACCGGGTGGGGCGGCTTGAGCATCTGCCCGGCGTAAAGAGGGTGGAAGTACGGGTAGTTGTCGTGGAGGCGTTCGGCCACCTCGAGGAGGGTGCGCGTCACGGCCTCCTGCTCTGCCCCCGGAGGCGCGAGAGGCGGTAGCCCGATGAAGCCGGCGTCGAGCCGCTCCAGCGCCTGCCGCAGAACGTTCACAGAGTCCATTTCAAGCCTGGCCGCAGCCTCGTCGCTCATCGCCCTCTCCCTCAACGCCGAGCTGGTCGGGGTCGTGGGAATTGATCTCGACGCCGCCAACCCTGCCCGCGGGCGACATCGCGGGCGCGCCATCCGGGTGGTAGACCAGGATGCCGCGCGGCCCCTTCGCGTACTTCGCCTGCCAGGCGCGCTTCTGCTCCGGCGTCGCGTTCTTGCCCGCCCCTTCGCCGGGAAAGAAGTAGAAACCCGGCTCGTGAATCGCCCCCTTCAAGGAGGCGATCACCGCGTCCTCGTTGGGAATGACGCCGATGCCCGCGTCGCCGAGCGGGAGCACCATGTGCGCGAACGCGCTCCAGACGAAAACCGCAAACCCTGCGACCACACCGCCAATGAGAATCTTTCTCATTTTCTGGCCTCCTCTACGACATGTCTTGGCTCTGCGCGCGCCACGAGTCGCGGTCGAGCATCAGAATGACGGCCTCGCGAAAGGCGCCACGCTTCCAGTACCGCGCCGGAATGCGTCCCACCTCACGGCAGCCGGCCTTAGCGAGCATCTTGAGCGAGGCGACATTCTCGGCGAGCGCCTCAGAGAGGAGCAAGCGCAAGCCCAGCACATCGAAGGCGTAACGGGCGCGCACCCGGCACAGGTCGGTACCGTAGCCGTGACCCCACAGCTCCTTGCGGCCGATCAGGCTGCCCGTCAGCGCGCAGGAGTGGCGGTAGTCGATGCGGTGAATTCCGGTGAAGCCGATGTGCTCGCCGGCGAGGGTCTCGACGGCCAGGGTGATCTCGCCGGGATCTCCGGCCATCGACTTGTCGAAGTACTCCTCCTCCGCCAGCCGCGAGATCGGCAGGTCGCCGACGAGCGTCCACGCCGTAACGTCGGGGTCATTCAGCCACAGGACAGCATTTGCCAGGTGCTTCTCCTTGTCGAGCGGCACCAGACGAACCTTCTCCCCGGCCCAGCCGTAGCCCATTCCCGCCTCCTGTGGCGCTCGCCGTCAGCGGCCGCCGGCGAGCTTGGCGACCAGCTCGATGTAGGCGGTCATCGCGGCATCCTTGGCCATGCCGCGCCGCTCCTCCCAGGCATCGTACTTGGCCTGCCCGACGAGGTCGAAGAACCCCGGCGCTTCGCCGTGCACATCGCCCTCGGTAGCCTGCTGGTAGAGG
>JAZDGE010000464.1:0-2089 GCA_043807175.1 Acidobacteriota bacterium | reverse complement strand
GCCGGAGAGCCCCTGGTTGAGTTCCGTGCGCCCCAGCGCCGAGGGCAGCAACGCAGCAGCAGCGCCCAAGCCGGCGCCGATGAGTACCGCACCGGGCGAACCGCGCCGGAGCCGCAGCGTCTCAGGGGCGAAGTCCGACTCCGCCAAGGGCGGCGGCAGCGGCTGCGTGTCCACCTCCACGCGCGAGACCACGAGCACGTACTCGATCGTCGCCGACACCTCTCCCGCCGAATCCACCGCCGTGACACGCATGGCGTAGCGGCCCGGTGCGGCGAGCGCGCCCTCGCGGGTCCGGAGGTTCCAGCCGAGCGCGCCGGTGGCGCCCGCGGGCAGCGTGTCGCCCCACACCACCACCATCGGCTCGTCCGCCGGGCTCACCGTCACCACCCCCCGCGCCCGCCAACTCGGCCGCGGCGTGATGGGCAAGCGACCGTCGGCCACGGACAGCGCGGTGTCAGCCGGCACCGCCACCGCCACGGTGAGCCGCTCAACCACGCGCGGCGCGACAGGCGCCTGAGTGACGGCTACCGCGGCGCGCTCGGCGTTGAACTGCCGCGCCACATCCACTGCCAGGTG
The DNA here is from genome assembly GCA_043807175.1 of Acidobacteriota bacterium. Taxonomy (GTDB): domain Bacteria; phylum Acidobacteriota; class Thermoanaerobaculia; order Thermoanaerobaculales; family Thermoanaerobaculaceae; genus JAZDGE01. Next base: position 1,513 of record JAZDGE010000464.1, on the reverse strand, counting down.
GTCCAGGCTGTCGATGCGCAGCGTCGGATCGCGCTGCAGCGCCTGCCGGAACGCCAGCTGCGCCGAAGGCAGGTTGGGAGGATCCTTGCCCATCTGCGCGATGCCGTACAGGTACCACGCCCGCAGCTGCTCAGCCGGCGTGGCGTCCATCGCCGGCGCCAGGGCCTGCTCCAGGAGCACCACCGCCGAGTCGGGGTTGAGCGCCTCGAGCTGCGCGCGCGCGTCCCGCACGAGCTCTGCCACGCGCGTCTGGCCCCGGGCCGCCGGCGCGAGAGCCACGAGCAGGAGAATCGCGAGGACGAAGCGTCTCATGGGCGGATGAGCGGGATGATGCCGAGGTTCACGTGCTGACCTGGCGCCACTGTGACGCTCCGGTCGGCCGCCCACCACATGCCGCTGGAGTCCTGCACCTGGAAGCGCAGCGTCACCGTGCCCGCGGGTACACTGCGGTTGCGGAAGGGCGAGGGTAGTGGTGTGCCGTTCACGTAGATGATGGATCCCGGTCGGGTGCCCACGGTGAGCGTGCCAGTGGCTGCGGGGGCCGGGGCGGTCTGAGCGCCCGTCGGTTGGGCCGCCGGTTGCGGCGCCGGCTGGACGGGCTGCGGCTGCGCTACCTGGGGTAGAGCCTTCCCGGTCGGCGTTTCGCCCGGCTTCCCGGCAGGCGCACCCACCGCCGACGCCGCGGCGGCGGGGCGCATCGTGACCGTGACGAACATCTGCTCGCCCGCCGGCGGCGCCACTGTCTGGCTCCACGTCTCGAAGCCGGACCTGGCGACGCTCAGCACGTGCGGGCGCCCCGGCTCGACCTCGAAGCGTGGGCCGCTCATCCGCCGCCCATCGCGCGTGATAGTCGCACCGGCCGGCACGCCGCGCAGCACGATGCGGGCAGATGCCGTCGCCGGGGGTGGCATAGCCTGTGCAGCTGCCGCCGCCGCAACCGAATCCGCCCGGCGGACCGAATCCGCAGCCGCGGCGCCGTCCTGCACGGCTCGCTGCGGGACGGCCGCCATCGGCGGGGCGGCCGTCGTGGTGTCGGCGGCCGGGGCGGCGCCCCCGCGTTCCCACGGCCGCACGACGACCGCGACCGCGATTGCCGCTGCGACCACGAGCATCCCCGTGCCGCCGATCCAAAGCCCCTTTCTGTCCTTCCAGCTTCCCTTCGCCGTCCGCAGCGCGCCGGGCACCGGGCTCACCAGCGCGGTCTTCGACATCCGCGCCCCGCCCCGCTTCGCCGGCGGCGCCACCGCGAAGTCCACCCCCTCAAACGCGGCCTTCAACGCGTTGGCGAACTCGGCGACCGTCGCGAACCGCTCCTCGGCCGTCTTCGCCAGGCCCCGCTCCACGACCTGCACGACCTTCTCGGGCAGGTTCAGCCGCAGCAGGTCGAGCGGCGGCACGGGGTCGGCCACGTGCTTGTGCACGATCTCCACCGCCGAATCGCCCGTGAACGGCACGTGTCCGCCCAGCATCTGGTACGTCATCACCGCCAGCGAGTACTGGTCGGCCGCGGGGC
>JAZDGE010000463.1:0-3280 GCA_043807175.1 Acidobacteriota bacterium | reverse complement strand
CTCCGCCACACTCGCCGCTGTTGTGGCCGATCGCCCGCGGCTCGAGTACAGAGCGATTGCCAGGGCGCCGAGCGCGAGGCCGGCGCCGAGCCACGCCAGCCTGGTCGGCCAGCCGGCGCCCGGCGCCTTCCCCGGCGCGCCGGCTGCCGGCGACGCTGCGCCGGTCCGACCGGAGAGCATGTCGTCGATCGCCACTCGCGCCTCGCCGATGTCGCGAAGGCGGCCCTTCACGTCGCGATCAAGGCAGCGCAAGAGCAGCCGCCGGATCCCCGCCGGCGTCTCGGCGGGCAGAGCGCCGAGGTCGATCTCCTGCCGCAGCACCGCGGCGAAGACATCCGAGGTCTCCTCGCCGGAGAACAGACGCCGTCCGGTCAGCATCTCGTAGAGCACCACACCGAACGCCCAGATGTCGGCGCGCCTGTCGACCGCCTTCCCCCTGGCCTGCTCCGGCGACATGTACGCCGCGGTGCCAAGGATTAGGCCGAGCTGCGTGGCGTGCGCGGTGAGCGTCGGCGAGTACGCGGGGTCGGTACTCGAAGGGCCCGCCGCGTCCATCGCCTTCGCCAGGCCGAAGTCGAGGACCTTCAGCGTGCCGTCGGCGCGGACCTTGATGTTCGCGCGCTTGAGGTCGCGATGCACGATGCCCTGCTCGTGCGCGGCCTCGAGGGCGTCGGCGATCTGCCTGGCGATCGGCAGCACTTCGGCGAGCGGCAACGGCCCGCGCGCGATCAGCGCCGACAGGTCATCGCCCTCGACCAGCTCCATCACCAGCGCGCGCACGCCGCCCGACTCATCGAGGCCGAAGATCGCACCGATGCTCGGATGGTTGAGGCTCGCCAGGACCTGCGCCTCGCGGGTGAAGCGCGCCAGGCGCTCCGGCTCGTCGGCGAACAACGGCGGCAGCACCTTGATCGCGACGTCGCGGTTGAGCTTGGTGTCGCGGGCACGGTAGACCTCGCCCATTCCACCGACGCCAAGCGGCGCGAGAACCTCGTAGGGGCCGAGCCTGTTCCCTGCAGAGACTGTCATTGCCCCCCCTTTTCATTGTACTGGAAATGGTGCTTCTACTACGGACACCCGGCAGTTGGCTCGCTCGCGGCGCGTCCAGCGAGTGGGCCAGGCGCCGCCAGCACGATCGAGATCCTCCCGTTAAGCACGCGGTCGCGAAAATGATGGCTCCTCCCAGGTGCCTGTCGGACAGGTGGAGTGTGAACGCGTCGCGAGCGATCGTGGCGGGGCTGACGGCGAATGAGCTACTCTCTTTTGCAGTGAACGGCTTGCAATCGCTCGATTCGCTGCTCCTGCAACCACCTCTGCCTGCGATTGCCTCTGCCCTTGCCGTGGCGGGTACATGGGGCCTATCCGATTTTCTTCGCCGGCGGTTTCTTCCCGAGATCACAACCACGCTCGAACGGGTTGGTGTCTTCTTTGTGACGGTTGGTGTTCTCTGCGGCCTCGTGCATGCGGTGGCCTGGGTCGGTCTAGAAATGCACCTGGTCCTGCGGGTCCTGGGGCTCGCGCTCGTCGGCTGCACCGCACTCACGCCGTGGCGCAGCTTGCCCGCGGTCTGGAAGCGCCTCGTCGCCCCTGGAGGTCAACGTATCCGGCACTGGAGTGTCGCCCTGACGCTCGCCTGTGCGCTGGGTCTCACACTGGCGGCGCTCGGCCCTCCGACGGACAACGACTCGATGCGCTACCACCTCGCCGTACCGCTGCGCTGGTGGGCCGAGGGGCGGGCGGTGCCGCAACTGGAGTCGCTGCACCCGCGGCTCGTCGGCCCCGGCGAGTCATTGGTTCTGCTCGGGTTCGCCCTGGGGACGGACAACCTGAGCGCCGCATTCCAGGCCGCCGCACTGGTCGCCTGGCTGGTCGTGCTGGCGTCGCTGGGCGGGCTCACCGTGAACCGCGCCTCGGCGGCGCTAATGGTAGCTGCTGCCCCGGTCATGCTGTTTCTCGTGCCCGACCAGAAACCGCAACTGCTGCCGGCGGTCTCGCTGGCGGTCTCTTTCGCCTTGCTCATCACGCCGGGGAACCGCCGCCGAATCTGGCTGGCCAGCGCCTGTGGGCTGTTCGCACTCAGTTGCAAGGCATCGTTCCTGCTCGATGGGGCTGCGTTGTTCGGATTGGCACTTGGCTGGTTCGTGCCCCGCTCCGGTGGAAAGCGACGCGATCTCGTGCTTGCCTTGTCACTGCTCTCCTTGTTGTTCCTCCTCCCTCAGCTCGCGCGCAATCAATCCTTCTACGGCGATCCTCTGACGCCAATGCTCGAGCGCTTCCGGGCCGAGCCGGATCCTGCCGTGGTGGCCTTCGCCTCGCATCTACGCCGGTTCGGCGCGGTGGCAGAATGGCAGCAGAATCCTCTCCAGGCAGTGGAGATACTCATTCCGCTCTCGCTCGGCAGCGCGCCAAAGTCGCTCGGGATAGGGGCTCTGGCCTGGCTCTGGCTCGTCCCTTCGCTACCCCAGGCGGCGGCTGGCCTTGCCGTTGCGCTCAATTGCGCGTTTGGCCAGGTCACCGGCCGATTCCTTCTCTGCCCCTTCCTTTGGCTCTCGGCTCTGGTCGCTTCAGGAGGACCGCGCCGGGGCATGGGCGCGTTTCGCTGGCTCATGCTGTTTCAAGGTGCGCTGGTTGCCTCGTTATGCCTCGCGGCTGGTCTTGAGCTCTTTCCAGGCGCACTGACCTCCCCCTGGCGAGAGAAGGTGATGAAAAGGTCGGCTTTAACCTATACCACTGCGGAGTTCTGCCACCAGCACCTGCGGCCAGGTGACCGGCTGCTTCTCGAAGAAGACGGTCACGCCTTCTTCCCGCTCCCGTACCTGGCGGTGGAGTCCTACTCCGACCTCGGGAGCTCGAGCACGTGGCAGGCCGCGAAGAGATGGCTTGCAGTGGACCACCGGCCCACCTATCTGCTGACAAAAACGGAGCTTGTCTCGCCGTTGCGTGCGCTTCTCGCGCCCTGTATGGGTGGCGAACCAATCGCCCGCCACAAGAGCCAGATCGCCACTCGCAACCCGCTCAACCGGCGGCCGGGTCCGGAGCTCGGCCTCTTCCGCCTCGATCTCGACCGCCCGGAGTGCCGGTCCCTGCTGTTGGCGCCCACGCTCGCGCGACCGCCGGCTGCACCCGGTCCGCTGAAGGAGGTGCGCTGAGCATCGCTCTATCACTGGTGGAGAGTTCCGAACAGGTGCGTTGACAGTTTCCCCCACACCCCACCCCCAAAAACCCCCCCCCCCCGCACCCCCCCCCCGGCCCCCAACCGGAAATAGCGCCATACGTTAAA
>JAZDGE010000462.1:0-3258 GCA_043807175.1 Acidobacteriota bacterium | reverse complement strand
TCGAGGATCTCGATGTCCTCGCCGGGCTCGGCGATTGCCTCGATCGCCTCCTTCAGCTCGCGAAGGAACGCCGAGAAGCTCGGCACGTCGAGCTCGTCCACCTCGCTCTCGGCATCGAGAGCCGCCGACCGCACCGCCCGCTTGCCGGCCAGCGTGCCCTCGATGCCACGCTCGATCCCGGTCTCCGCGCACAGGTAGATGGCGTTCACGCCGCGGGTCTGGCCGAGCCGGTGGGCGCGCGAGGTGCGCTGGTCGAGGCGCGCCGGGTTCCAGGGCAGGTCGAGGTGAACGACGTAGTTGGCCACCTGGAGGTTCAGGCCGACGCCGCCGGCGTCGGTGGAGAGCAGCACGCGCTGCGCGGCATCCTGACGAAAGTGCTCGAGCAGGGCGGGGCGCCGGTCAGAAGGGATGCCGCCGTGGAGCATGGCGTAGCCAACACCGAGCTTTTCCAGGCGGGCGGCGGCCAGCTTCAACATCTCCGTCCACTCGGAAAACACCAGGATCTTCGCCGTGCCCTGCCCGGCGATCTCGCCCACCAGCGCCTCGAACTCGTCGAGCTTGGGCGAGGCCTTGTGCGGACCCCGCGGGTCGCAAAGCTCGGCAGCGTTGCACGCCTGCCGCGCCTTGAGCAGAAAGGCCTGCAGCATCTTCTGCTCCGCCAGTGTGAGCGGGCGCCGCTCGGCGATCGCCATCAGCCGCGCCGCCTCGGCGCGGTTGGCGCTCTCGAGCTCGGCTTGGGGCTTCGACAGTTGCGTGTAGCGCGTCTGCTCGGTGAGCGGCGGCAACTGGCTCAGGACCTCTTCCTTCCGGCGGCGCAGCACCACCGGGGCGGTGCGCTCGCGCAGCAGCCCGAGGTTCTTGTAGCCGACGATCCTGCCCTTGTGGTTCTGGCGGTGAAAGTCGAGGTTCAGCCGCCAGAGCGGCCCCAGCACGTCGGGATCGATGAGCTGGAGGAGCGAATAGAGGTCGTCGAGACGGTTCTCGACTGGGGTCCCGGTGAGCACGAACAGGAAGCGCGACGGGATCGCGCGCAACGTGGCCGCGGTCTTGGTCCGGAAGTTCTTCGCGCGCTGCGCCTCGTCGAGGATCAGCACGTCGGCCTCGAGCTCGCGCAGGCGTCCCAGCTCGCGCCAGGTGAGCTCGTAGTTCAGGACCTTGTACGGTGAGTCCGAGGCGAGCGCCTGGCTGCGCCGGTGCATGCCGCCCCCAATCACCGCCGCGGCGCTCCCGGCATAGCGCTCGATCTCCTTGGCCCACTGGTGCTTCAGCGATGCCGGCGTGACCACGATGATGCGCCGCGCCTCGCCGCGCGCGCGCAGCACCTCACAGGCGGCGATCGCCTGCACCGTCTTGCCGAGACCCATGTCGTCGGCGAGGAGCGCCCGGCCGGCCGCGGCGAGATGGACGACTCCTTCGCGCTGATAGGGGAACAGCGGGCGCGCCAGGACGTCGACGCCGATGCGGCCGGCGCGGGCGGCGCTGAGAATATCCTCCCGGCGGGCCGCAATCTGCTGCCGGGCGAAGAGTCGATCGGCGGCGGGGAGGGCGGCGTGCACGACGCGCAGCCCGTATTCATCGCGCCCCGCGGTCAGTTTCGCCCCCTCGCGCAGCCGCACCTCGCTACCGCGCCCCTCCACCTCGAGGCCATATCTGGCGAGCCAGCGCTCGGTCCAGGGGCCAGTTGCAGCGAGCGCCAGCTTGCCCTCGGTCGCGACCGTCAGGGTCGGCGCCCCGGCGGCCGCCGGCAGCACCCGCTTCCCTTTCAGGCTGACCGCCGGCGAGGCAATCCCGCGCCGCACCGCCTCGATATGCTTGCAGGTGCCGAGGCCGTTGCCGAGGAAGTCGGGGCAGGTGCAGGCGTCGTGCCGTCCGGAGGCGTCTACGAGATCGACGAGATAGGCGCCTCCGCTGGCGCCCTTGACCTGGTAAGCGCCGTCGAGCCGGCTCTCCAGCGGCGTCACCGTGAACGTCTCGGCATGGGCGCGGTGCACGCGCATCGTCCGCTCGAAGGCGCGGACCGCCTCGCCATCCTCGTAGTCGCTGCACAGCGGCGCGGTGTGGCGGACGGGAAGCAGGCGAATCGGCCTCATGGCGGCAGCCTCCTCATGGCCTCGCCGCGAACCCTAGCCGCCCCCGCCAGCCCGGTCAAGCGAATGCTGCCGACGCGGCCTTCTGGGGCCGGCGCTGCCGCGTCTATTTGGCGTCCAACAGCGCGGCGAAGGCTGCAGGAGTGAGGACTTTCCAGCGGGCCGGCGGGCTTGCGCGCAGCGCCGCATCGCCGGCAACAAGCACCGCCGTCTCCTGGGTCGCCAGCAGCGCCCAGAGGTGTGCGTCGCCGGGGTCAGGCAGCGCCACGGCAATTTCTGCCGGTTGGCAAATGAGCCCGTTTTGGGCAAGCTTGGCGACGACGCGGGAAATCTCCACCTCGGAAAGGCCGTGGCGACGGCTTATCGCCGGGCGAATCAGCACTCGCTGGTACTCGGCGAGAAGGTCGACCGAAAGCAAGAAGGCGATCCGGCCCTTGAGCATGGCGTCGAGGATTCGTACTGTTGGCGCCGTCGGCTCGGCCGTGAGGATGCCGCTGACCACGACATTCGTGTCGATAACTGCAACTGGAAGGCTCAACGGCGGCGGACCGCGCGGGTCTCGCTCACCGCCAGCTTCTCTGCTTCCTGCTCGCGCATCTGGGCCATCCGGTGAGCCTTGGCAATGAGCGCGATCGCCTCGTCCTCCGACTTGATTCCGTAAACATCGAGCGCCTCGTCAATGAGCTCGCCGAGCGTGCGCCCGCGTCGCGCTGCCGCCTGCTTGAGCGCCCGATGCCGATCCTCCGCGAGCGTAATCGTCAACCTGGCCAAGCCCGCCTCCCAGGACATCATATCACCAAAACACCAAAGCGACGAAGTGCGTCAGGCCGGCGACGCGCCTCGACGCCGAGGCCGAGGGCAATCGGCAGGGTGCCCAAGAACGCCGCCATCGTGGTCCTCATGATCGGGCGGAAGCGCACCACGCACGCCTCGAAGCTCGCCGCAAAACGGTCAACCGCCTGGGCCCCTGGCGGCTTGGCCGGGGAGCGCGGAATCGAGGAACTCACGAACCTCGTCAATCTTATGTGCGGTGCAGTAGCGCCATTCGCCGAAGCTGCCCTCGGGGTTCAGGCACTCGTAGTTTCGATGCGGTCCAACCCCTTTTCCCGCCCCCCCAGGAACCACAGCCAGCGGCCGAGGTTGGCCTGGAGCGACTCCATGTAGGTGTAGA
>JAZDGE010000461.1:0-5692 GCA_043807175.1 Acidobacteriota bacterium | reverse complement strand
AGCTCGTCAGCACGCTGCAGGGCATCACCAGTCGGAACCGGGACCCCCTGAAGCCACTCGTGGTCTCCCTCGGCGCGATCCACGGCGGCGCGGCGCCGAACGTCATTCCTGAGGAGGTGGTGATCTCCGGGACCGTGCGTTGCTTTGAGGATGGCGTGCGGGAGATGGCCGAGCGCAGGATGCGCGAGGTTACCGCCGGGGTCTGCACGGCGGCTGGCGCGAGCGCCGAGATCAGCTACCTGCAGGGGATTCCGGCGGTGGTGAACGACGGCGCGCTGGCCGAGCTGGCAATCGAGGTCGCCGGCCGGACCCTCGGGCGGGAGCGGCTGGTGGAGATCGCGCCGGTAATGGGCGGCGAGGATTTCGCGTGCTACCAGCAGGCAGTCCCCGGTGCGTTCCTGTTCTTCGGCGCGGGCGACGGCGTCGCCAACTCCCACCACCACGCCGGTTTCGACCTCGACGAGCGTGCCCTCCCCGAGGCCACGCTGCTGATGACAGCGCTCGCTCTGGAGTTTCTAGCCCGAGCCTCCAGCACCGGCGGCGGGCGGGCGGCGTGACACGTTCCGTTTCTTGTTGTTGCCTCTGGGCGGGTGGGTGGACGGACGCCGGAGCCCGGAGCCCGCTTTCTTCCTACCGCAGGATGAACTCGGCGAACTCGGGCACGGTGGCGAAGTAGGCCACACACGAGCGCTTCATGAAGTCGCGAATCGACGGGATGTCGTGACCCCAGCCGGCCGCTGCGGCGTCGACGCCGGCCGCCTGGGCCATCACGACGCCCGGCTTGAGGTCATCCACGACCAGCGCATCGCGCCGATCGAGGCCGAGGCGGCGGAGGATCTCGTTGACGGGGTAAGGGTTTGGCTTGCGCCTCTCGGAATCGAGGTCCCACCCGAAGACGACATCGGGAATCACGCCGGGCTCGCCGTTGGCACCACGGTAGTGAGACAGGATCACGTTCTCCTCGGAGTGCGACACCACGGCGATGGCGCCGCCCTGCGCCTTGTACTCGGCCAGTGCGGCTAGGAACCCGGGGTAGAACTGGGGCTCGCCCCGCGAGTTGAACTCGCGCCAGATCTCGTACTCGACCTCCATCTCCGCCGGGGTCATGCCGAGCTCGCCGACGAGGAAGTGCATGATGCCGGGCTCGAAGTTCTTGCAGAACCAGGTGTCGAGATCGACTGGCGCCTGGCCCGGGCGCAGAACCCCCATCGCCTTGACATGGGCAGGGTAGTGAACCTGCCGCGAGCTGTCGACGGCGGTGTCGTCATGGTCGAGGATCAGGCATCGGTAGCGCGTGGCCTCACTCCTTCGCTGCAGCGGGAGATGATACTCGATGCACATTCCGCCCCGAGCAGATGCCGAGCCAGGCTTCGCAACGAGGCGAAGCCTTGCTCGACAGGCGACAGGCGACAGGCGACAGTTTCCCCCGCCCCCCACCCAGCAAGCGCCCCCGCCCGTCCCCCGTCCGAACGCTGGGTGAAGAGCTCGCTCTTTTCGTGGAGATTCTTGGCGTGTGAGCGCTCCTAGACCGGTTGTGCGACCGCGAGCTCGCGCTCGATGCGCTCGAAGAAGTCCATACACTGGCGAACGTAGAGCCTCTTGGAGCGGTAGTCGCCGGGGAAGAAGCTGCGCTTGAAGCCGTAAACGAGGATCTTCTTGAGCTCATCGAGGCCGAAGGCGAAGGTCTGGACGGCCTTGAACACCTCGTCGGTGACGGTGGTGTGCGAGACCGTGCGGTTGTCGGTGCACAGCGTGACCGAGAGCTTGTGCTCCATCATCCGCCCGAGCGGATGGTCCTCGAGCCGCCGGTATGCCGGGTCGGTCTGCTGGTTGGAGGTGAGGCACACCTCGATGGTGATGCGCCGGTCGGCGATGAACTGGGTGAGCTCGCGAACATAGCGGACACGGTCGACGAGTCTTGGATCGGTGACCGCGTTCGGGTTGAGCAGCGATGTGCCATGGCCGATACGATCGGCATGGAGCTCGGTGATGGCCTGGAAGATGCTCTCCGGCCCGTAGGCCTCGCCCGCGTGCACCGTCTTGTTGAGGAAGTGCCGGTGGGCAAGAGCATAGGCCTCGCGGTGGTGGATTGGCGGGTAGCCCTCCTCGGGTCCGGCGAGGTCGATGCCCACCACCGGGAGGCCATGCTCTCGCCGCGCCTTGGCGGCGGCATGAGCGAGCTCGAGCGACGCGAGGGCGTAGACCTGGGTGAGTGGCAGGAAGCGATGGAGGGACAGGAAGGACCGGTGGTAGGCCGAGAAGTGCTCGTTGAAAAAGCGCATTGCACAGGCGATGATCCCGAACTCGAAGGGCGGCTCGAGGCCGGAGGTCACCGCCGGCGCTTGATTGAACTCCCGCTTGGCGCGCTCCAGGCCCGCGGACACCGCGCGCAGCACATCGATGGTGTCGAAGTCGGGGTGGGCGTGGAGCTGGGGGGCGAAGCGTACCTCGACATAGCGCACCCCCTCTTCCTGGTTGTCGACGGCGAGCTCGTAGGCCACACGTTCGAGCTGCTCGCGGTTCTGCAGCACGTCACAGGTGTAGCCAAAACCCCGCAGGTACTCCTCCAGGTTGGCGTAGTGCTCGCGAAAGACCGTTTCCTTGAGGCCATCGACGGTCCACGAGGGCAGCTCTATCTTCGCCTCGCGGGCAAGCTCGATCAGGGTGGCGAGTCTGATCGAGCCGTCGAGGTGCACGTGGAGGTCGGTCTTCGGCAGCCGGCGGATCAGCTCGCGGGTGATAGGCGCATTCATGATCGATACCATGGCGCAACAGGGGGTAAAACACAATCGTCGAGGCGAGCCGTCCGGCCAGGATCGCGCTCTTGTCCGAGGCCCCGCCGGCGGGCCGAGTGGAGCGCGTCAGTTGTGCTAGATTCCGGCCCGGGATTGGTCTCGGTGACCGAGAAGCCAGGGCTGGCAGCCAGCGGGCAGTCCCGGCTGCACGACGCCTGGTGGCGCCTACTGAGGTCGATGCCGCGGCACCGGTGGCCGGGCGGCCATGCCAAGGAGGACAGTGTGTCTCCACGAGCAGCACTGAAGCACCTGGTTGGTCTGGCTTTACTGCTCGCAGACGGCGCCACGGCGGCGAGGGCGGCAACCCCCCCCGCCCAGGCAGGCGCGGCGCCGGCCCCGCCAAAAGCGGTTGCGATCTACCCGGAGGTGCTTCGTGTGGAGGAGGTCGCCTCACCACTTGGAGTCGTCGTGACCGATTCGCCCGCGGCCTCGGCGGCCGGAGTGAGGATGTTGGAGCAGGGCGGCAACGCCATCGACGCGGCGGTGGCCGCGGCATTCACCCTCGGTGCGACCGAGTACGGTGGCTCCGGCATCGGAGGTGGGACCTTCATGCTGGTTCACCTCGCGGATGGCCGCACCCTCGCCATCGACGGCGCCTGCATCGTTCCGGTGGCGGTGGATCCGCCAGCGCTCCAGCGGCTGCGCGAGTCGGATCAGCTCTATGGCCATGCTTGTGCGGCGGTGCCGGGGAGCCTGGCCGCGCTTGACTACGCGCTTGCGGCGTACGGTACCAAGACCCTCTCCGAGGTGCTGGCGCCGGCGATCGAGGCCGCCGAGTACGGGGCCTCAATGTCGCCCATCGGCCGTGACTTTATTGACTACTACCTGATCCGGATCTGGCGCAACGAGTACCTCGCCGCGCTGCTCCTCAAGGACGGCGCGTCGCTGTGGGAGCAGGAGCACCGTTACTGCTTTCTCGATCTCGCCCGGACGCTGCGGCGGCTGGCGGCTCGCGGCGCGGCCGATTTCTACCGCGGGGGAATTGCGCGCGAGATCGAAAAGGACATGGTGAAAAACGGCGGCCCCGTGCGCCGGGCCGACCTCGCGAGACTGAGGGCGGCGGAAAAACAGCCGGTGCGAGGCAGCTACCGTGGTCTCGAGGTGCTGGCCTATCCGGCGCCAGCAGCCGGTGTGGCGGTGATCGAAGCGCTGCAGATTCTGGAGCGCTTCCCGCCCGAGCTCCTGCGGGACGACTCGGTCGACCGGCTACACCTGCTTCTCGAGGCGAACCGACTCGCCGCCGCGGACCTCGCCCTGGCGGACCGCTCATCGCCGATGGTGGGCTGGCAGCTCCAGAAGAAGGAGCACGCCACCCGCCGGGCGGCGCTGATTCGTTTCGACCGCGCGCTTACGCAAGCCGAGATCTCGCCGCCGAAATCGGCGCCCTGGGAGGGGGAGGACACGACTCAGGTCTCGGTGGCGGACGCCCTCGGCAACGCGGTGTCGCTGACGCAGACGCTCTCACGCGCCTACGGTGTCGCCGCGGCGGCGCCCAGTCTCGGGTTTCCTTATAATTCCGCGCTTGAAGGGTTTGATTACAAGAATCCCGAAGGTCCACTCTACCCGCGACCGTTTCGCGAGGCCCCGGTTCCGTTGGCGCCCACGATGGTGCTGCGGGATGGACGGCCCCTGCTGATGGTGGGCAGCGCCGGGAGCGGCAGGATCCCCAGCTCGGTGGTGGCGACGATCGTCAATGTGGTCGACCGGCAGATGTGTCTGCGCGACGCCATCGGGGCGCCGCGCGCCCTCTGGAGCGGCGTGATCAGCAACAAGGGTTATGTCGAAATGGCCGCCCCGATTACGCTCGAGCAGGTTGACACGCTGGAGAAGCGTGGTTTTTGGAACCTCGTCCGGCAGTTCTTTCCCGCCAGGCCGGATGAGGTCGCCGCGGGCGGTGATACCAATGCGGTGCTGGTCGATTTCTCAACTGGCCTGCTCATCGGCGCCGGCGACCCCCGCCGCCAGGGGGTCGCGCGAGGCGTATCCGGTCGTCCTTCCCGCTGACGCCGCCGTGCCCGCTATCCCGCCCGGCGGCGCGTGAGCCGCCTCGCTACGGGTCGATCACCTTGACGTTCCAGTGGTGGATCCGGCACGACGTGTAGCAGACCGCCACCACCTCGTCGTAGGTTGGCACGCCAGCGGGCGGCGGCGGCAGCGTGAGCAGCTCATCGATCTGCCCGTGGCCGGCCGTCTGCCGGTTGCTCACCTCCGCGAGCTGGTGTCCCTGGTAGAAGCCGAGCAGGCGGGCGCAACCCTCGACCGAGCAGGCATGGCCGATCGTCACCTCGGCGCCGGTCAGCGGCTGGTTCGGCAGCGTCTGCAGCCGCCACCGCATACCACCCAACAGGTAGATGTACTCGCCGGACTTCTGGTAGCCGACCGGGTTGCCGCCGAACTCCTCCTGGGTCTTGAAGTGGGCGACGACATTGCCCGCCGGAGTGACCTTGTCCTCCAGGTATGCGCCGAGGTTGATGTCGGCACCGGTCGCGATCGTGCCGTCCGGGATCGAGCAGTGGTAGATGAGGATGCCCAGGGGCTTCGGGCAGTGGTTACCGTCGAGACCCTTTGCGCCGTCCGGGATGTCGACGGGATCGCCAGTTCCCGTGCCCTTGCCGCCGCCGGATCCGGGCGGCTCGCCGTCGCCTCCAGGTCCGCCGGTACCCGCCGTCACGCCATTGCCGCCGACGGCCCCACCGGGCTTGCCGGCGAGGCCGGCCAACGAGGTCGCCTCGCCGCCCTTGCCGCCGCGCCCGCCGGGCTTGTCGTTTCCCTTCAGGCAGCAGTCGGCGCCGGCGCCGCCGAGGGCGCCGGTGGCGTTGGCCGCGCCGCCATTGCCGCCGGTGTTGGCGCCCGTCCCGCGCGCCGCGCCACCATTGCCGCCGACCGCGAGAGCGTCG
>JAZDGE010000460.1:0-3825 GCA_043807175.1 Acidobacteriota bacterium | reverse complement strand
TCGCGAAACATGCCGGGCTTGCAGAAGCCGTGGCCGAACGCCGCCGGGCCGACCCCGGTGGCCCAGGCGAGGCCGGCCGCGCCGGCCACCACCACCGCCAGTCCGAGCGCCACCACTCCTGGGCGCAGCCACCTCCGCTTCGAGCGAGTCGAGTCTTGAGTGTTTTCCATCGTCGTTCTCCTTTCCGGCGCGGCTTTCGTCCGCGCCCCTCGCCACTCACGATGGGCGCCCATTCTTTCGCCTGTATGTCGCTCATGTGAAGCTTTGTAAAGCTCGCGGCCCCGGGTGCGGTCGCGATTGACGAAAAGGTAGAGATCGCCGGAAAGCATGGAGTTCCCCGGGGGCCCCGCACTCCAGGCGGCCTTGACAGCACCTTCCGCTGGGGTATCCTCGGACAAGCTGAAAGGGAAAGAGTTCTTTGGTCAAGGAGAAGTCGCAGCAGATGAAGGAGATGACGAGCAATTTGCTCAACTCGCAACGCGACCGGCAGAGCGCCATGGCCGGCGCCCTCAGGAGATAGCATGGAACGTCTGCCCGTTATCATCCCGACGCCCTCCGGGTACGAGTTCGCGCGTCTGATCGAGACGCATCTGCGCGAGAACTACCTCCCCAAGCGCGGCATCACTGCCAGGCCGGGGGAGCTCTGGGCGCCGACGGACGTCACGATCTTCGCGGACACGGACTGCATGGTCGAGATCAAGGAGCACATCCGCGACGCGGACGTCTACATCATCTGCGACGTCGAGAGCAGCGCGACTCCGCTGCCGCGCTTCGCGGACGCAACGCATCAGAGCCACAAGATCCATCTCGGGCTCGACAACTACAACGTGACGCGCGACGGCAAGCTGCTCGCGCTCAAGCCGCGCAAGGTCAGCCTCGCTCGCCACTTCGACATTCTCCTCTCGACGATCGAGGCGGCGAGGAACGCCGTGAAGGAGACTGGGCGCATCACCGCCGTGCTGCCTTTCTTCCCGAGCAGTAGACAGGACCGCAGAGGCGGCAGGAGAAGCCTCGACCTCAAGCGTCGCGTCGTGATGCTCGAGGCGTGCGGGTGCGACCACGTGCTCACCGTCGACATCCACAACGAATCGACCGAGCTCGCGTTCGGCGTCCACACCGGGTTCGACTCGCTCTTCTCCGCGCACACGATCATCACTCACCTGCGCAGGACGCGCGACCTTGCGAACACGTACATCGTCGCGCCTGATGCCGGGGCGTTCAAGCGCAACCGCATCTACGCAGAGGAGCTCGGCGTGCCGGTGAGCTTCCTCTACAAGTACCGCGACCAGAATCAGCCCAATGTCCTTCGGGGCGCGATGGGCTTTGGTGGCAATACCGAGGACCTGCGCGGCAAGGACGTCGTGATCGTCGATGACATGATCGACACGGGCGAGACGCTGATCGAGGCGCTCACCTTCCTGCACAGCAGGGGCGTCGAGCACGTGACGGCGATCGCAAGCCATGCGATCCTGAGCCCCCCCGCGATCGAGCGCCTCGGCAGGGCGGTCAAAGCAGGCATGCTGCGCGACCTCGTCGTCACGAACAGCATCGCGCATCCAACGGCGACAACCGAACGGCCCTGGATCCTGTTCGTCGATATCAGCAAGTACTTCGCCAAAGCCATCGACCGCCTCAACCAGGGCGCGTCGCTCTCCGAGCTGCTGAAGGAGACGGGATAAGACCGTCCGGTCATCCCTTTGCGGAAAGGTGGGCGGGCAGGCGGATGGCGACCTCGAGCCCGCCGCCGTCGCGGTTGCGCGCGGTGATGCGTCCTCCGCTAAGGCGCACGGCCCGAGAGGCGATCGCAAGCCCCAGGCCGGCGCCGCCACGCGAGCGGTCGCGCGCCTCCTCGACCCGGAAGAACGGCTCGAAGAGGTCCTCGATGTGCGCCTGGGGAACGCCGGGCCCGCGATCGAGCACGCGAACCACTGCCTCGCCGCCCTCGCACGCCAGCTCGACCCGCACCTCGCTGCCGGAGGAGCCAAAGCGCACCGCATTGCGAAGCACGTTCTCGATCGCGCTGCGCAGCGCCTCCGGGTCCCCCTCGACCACCGGGTCGCCGTTTGCCTCGACCCGCACCGTTACGCGACTCCCGGCCGCCTCAAAGGCGGCGTCATCGGCCACCGCCTCGGCAAGGGTGCGCAGATCAACCACCTCTGCGGCGGCGGGCTGGCCCGCAACCTCGAGCCGCGACAGCGTCAGGAGCTGATCGATCAACGCGTCGAGGCGACCCGCCTCGAGCTCGATGCGGTCGAGCTGCTCGCTGGCGCTCGCCCCCGCCCGCTTGCGCGCCAGCTCGAGCGCCACCCCAAGCCTTGCCAGCGGAGAGCGCAGCTCGTGCGAGACGTCGCGCAGGAGCCGGCGCTGCGCGCTCAGGAGTGCCTCGAGCCGCGCCGCCATGGCGTCGAAATCGCGCGCCAGGTCGCCAATCTCGTCCCGCCGCCGTGCGAGCCGCGAGCCCACCCGGGCGGAGAGGTCTCCGCTGGCGAGCTGGCGAACGGCGCCGCGCAGGGCGCTGACCGGCGCCGTCAGGTGGCGCGCCAGCCAGAAGCACACCGCGCCGGCAAGCAGAGTCAGCAGCGCGATTCGCCAGCCCAGCACTCCGGGCTCGAGCAGATCAACCAGGCGCGGCGGGCGGTGCAGCGCTGCCACCAGCACATAGCGCGACCCATCAGGCCCCGCCACCGGCCGGCCCACCATGTGCGAGGTCCCGGTCCGCTCGGCGATCTCCTCGCCGGCGGCGGCTACGCGGCAGCCGAACTCACTCACCTCCCTGGGCGGCTTCGGCCCCGAGACGGCGCCCCCCTCAGCGTCGAGCAGGAACACCGGCGGGACATGCGCGGGGGGACGATGCGGGGCCTCGAGCCGCTCCAGCTTGCCGCGCTCGACGAGCGGGGCGGCCTTGGCGAGCTGGTCCTTCAGCGCTCCCTCGACGTCGCGCTGCCAGCGCTCGACCGCGGGCCGTGACCGCGTGAGCAGGGGCGACGAGACGATGAGCAGGGCCGCGACGGCGGCCATCGCCACCCAGAACCAAAGAAAGATCCGCAGGAAGAGTCGCCGCACTCAGCCTCCCGGGATCACGTACTGGTAGCCCAGCCGGCGCACGTTCTTGATTCGCTCGACGCCACCCGGCAGCGGCCCCAGCTTGCGGCGCAGGTTGCTCACGTGGACGTCGAGACTGCGGTCATAGGACGCGCCCCGGCGCCCGAGCACCTCGCGAAAGAGCGCCTCGCGGCGCACCACCCGGCCAGCCTCCCGTACCAGCAGCTCGAGCAGCGAGTACTCGGTACCGGTCAGCTCCACCGCAGCGCCACCACAAAACGCCCGGCGCGACCCACTCTCGAGCCGCAGGTCGCCCACTACCATCGGCCCCGGCGCCGCAACCTCGCCTCGCCCCCGGCGCAGCACTGCCCTGATACGGGCGGCCAGCTCGCGCGGGTTGAATGGCTTTGCCAGGTAGTCGTCGGCGCCCAGCTCCAGCCCGACGATGCGATCCACCTCCTGTCCGCGGGCCGTCAGCATGATGACCGGCACGGACGAACGCTCGCGAATCCGCCGCAACACGTCGAAGCCGCCCAGGCGGGGGAGCATGACATCGAGGACCACGAGGTCGGGGGCATTCTCGAGAGCGGCCCGGGCGCCGTCCTCGCCGTTGCCCTCAACCACGACCTCGAACCCTTCCTCGCCAAGGTACTCGCGGAGCAGGCCGGCCAGCTCCGCGTCGTCGTCGACCACCAGCACAACCGCCATACCGCTACAACTCTAGCAAGGCTTCGCCTCAAACCGATGAGGCGAAGCCTCGCGTCAACAGTTGACAGCCGACAG
>JAZDGE010000459.1:0-2834 GCA_043807175.1 Acidobacteriota bacterium | reverse complement strand
GAGCACCTGCCGCAGCCACGCTACGCAAGCGGCCGGGTCGAGCTCGTGTGCTTTCCCTGGAACGAGCCTGATCGGCCGGTCTGGAACCCGCTGGCAGCCAAGGTCGAGGCGGGCTGGAAGGTGATTCCGCCCGAGCTGTGTCTGAAGAACCGAGCCGCCGGCGCAGGCGACGCTTCGCAGGTGTTCGTGCAGCCGGCCGGCAGAGGTCCTCTCCTTCCCGCCGCCGCAGCCGTGTTCGCCGAGGTCGGCGGCGCGGTGGTGGTCGCCAATGTCGAAAGTGGCCGGGCCTACCGTCTTGAAGGCACGGCCGGAGCGATGTGGAGGGCGATGATGACCCGAGGCACGATCGCCGGCATCACGGACGAGCTCGCCGCCACCTACGCGGTATCCCGGCGCCGCTTGCGAGCCGACGCCAGCCGCCTGCTGGCCGATCTCCGCGACCGCGGCCTGGTGGCCTGAGGCGATGCTGGTCGTGCCGGAAGCAGCGCGCGGGGGCGAGCGGGGAAGGTGCGACGACGCGCCCATCTGCGCGGTCTATGGCATCCGGCTGGCGACCACGCATCGCTTCTTAGCACCGTTGCCCAAGGGCGACGGCCCGGTCGAACTGACCTTCGAGCCTGACTGCTTTCCCGGCAGCGAGGTGGCGCCGATCGGCCCTCCGGCGTACCAAAGCCAGTACCGCAGCGACGATGGGGAGAGCGTGCTCGCGGTCAATGTCGAGGCGGAGGGCTATCGCTTCGATTTCCCGGCCACCGGGGTCTTTCACCTCTCGCCCACCCACATCCGCCTGGCGCGCGGCACGGACGCCTCGGATGAGCTGGTGGAGCTGCGCCTGCTGGGGCCGGTGCTGGCGTTCTGGCTGGAAGCGTTTCGCGGCACGCCGGCGCTCCATGCCTCCGCGGTCGCGGCGGGCGCGAGCGCGGCTGTTTTTCTGGCGGATCGCCACCAGGGCAAGAGCTCGCTCGCCGCGGCGCTGATGCGGCGAGGTCTGGCGTTGCTTACCGACGACATCGTGGCCGTTACCACGGAAGCGGGCGCGGCCATGGTGCACCCCGGCTATCCGCAGATGCGGATGTGGCCGGCGGAGGCGCAGCACTTCGTCGGCCGGGCCGAGGGTCTGCTCCGCGTGCTGCCAGCGGTGGAGAAGCTGCGCGTGCCAGTCGGGGTTGGCGGCTTCGGGGAGTTCCATCCCCATCCGCTGCCCCTTGGACGGCTCTACCTGCCGGCGCGGCAGGACGGGGGGGGCGCCAGGGACAGGGTCAAGGTGGAGCCCGTGCCACCCGCGCAGGCCCTCATCGAGCTCGTGCGCGGCTCGTTCTCCGCCCGCATCCTGGCCGCCCTCAAACGCGAGGGTGGCCGCCTGGAGGCCCTTGCCCGCGTGGTCCAATGTGTCCAGGTGCGTCGCCTGAGCTACCCCGCCGGGATCGAGCGTCTGAATGAGGTCGCGGAGGCAATCCTCAAGGATCTCGCGGTTTGACCCGGCGCTGCCGGACGGGCGCCGCGGCCACCAGCGAGGCTTCGCCTCAAACCAACGAGGCGAAGCCTCGCGTTGACAGTTGAGTTTTTTCGCAGAACCCTCCACGGGCAGCTTCGCCCTTGGCGAGTCGCGACAGGAATATCGCTCCTACACTTCGAATACGACGAGGTATCACGATTCCGGTGGCGTGGCACACCCGATCGCCGCTTGAGCACGATCGCGCCTGCCGCAGCCTTTGTAGGAGGGGCATTCTTGCCCCGATTCGCCAAGCCGAACCAAAGAAGCCTCCAAGCAGGGTCACTCTTGTCAGGGGGCTCACGTCTCGCTGGGTGTGCCCACGGCCAGGAGGTGGTGGGTCGCCTCGACTGCCCTCGCCTGATAGAGCGCGGCCTCCGAACCGGCGCCCAGCTCACGGCAGGCGCTCTCGGCCGCCCGCAGGTGCTCGACCGCCAAACGCCACTCCTCGGCGGCGAGGGCGTGAGCCGCCACGGTCTCATGCCACGCGGCGCCGCGCGGCGTTCGGGTCACGAGCGCCTCGGCCACCTGCCGATGGAGCTGCTGCCGGCGCGCTGCCGGCACCGAGTCGTAGAGCATCCGGCGGGTGCCCTTGTGGGCGAACTCGAAGATCCCGCGGCGCACGCCTTGCGACCACAGCACCACGTCGCGCTCGCGGCGGCTGTCGAACCAGTGCTGGGGGTAGTGGCGGACCAGCCAGCGCTGGAGCAGCACCGCGATGGCCAGCTCGACTACGCCTGCCTGCTCGCCGGCTGCCCGGGCCAGGAGCTCGGGCTCGAAGGTATTGCCGGCGACCGAGGCCAGCGTGAGAAGCCGGCGCGAGGACTCCGGAAGCTGGTTGACCCGGCGCTGGGTCAGATCGGCGAGTGCACCGACGCCGGCAAGCTCCGGATCGTTGAGCTCGCGAGCGATCCGCCAGAGGGCGCCGGTCGCGGGCTCGAGAAAGCCCTCGTCGCACAGCAGGTTGATCCACTCGACGACGGCGAGGGGAAGGCTCTGGGACCGCTCGCCGAGGAACTTCGCGAACGAGCCGGCGCCCTCTTTCCCAATCACCGCCTCGGCCAGCAGCTTGAGGCTGCCGTCGTCGAGTCGGTCGAGAATGACGGTGTCGATCTTCCCCGTCTCCTTGCAGCCCGCGATCAGCTCGGCCAGAGGAGGAGGCACGAAGGTCGCAAACCTCGAGGTGGCGACGACCCAACTGCGCGGCGGGAGCCCGGCGGAGCTCAAGTGACAGAGAAGATCGAGGCTGGCGGCGTCGGCCCAGTGGAGATCGTCAAAGAGAAGCACGACGCTCGCGCCCTCGCGTTCGTCACTCCGAGCGGCGGCGTGCAGCAGCGCAGAG
>JAZDGE010000458.1:0-3873 GCA_043807175.1 Acidobacteriota bacterium | reverse complement strand
CTCAAAGAAGCCCAAGCCAATAAATAAATTGAACGTGATCCTGATGCTCACGGTACCAGTCGTAAGGAAAGCGCGCCGGCCGGAGCGAGACCAACTCGCTGCTTGCCGCGCGCCTGCTGGCTGGCTGTGGGTATTGCCTGGTCGAGAAGCGGGCAGTCGAGGACGACGTCGAGGCGATCGGCCGGGCGGCGCGGGAGCTGGCCTCGCGGGTGGAGCTGCTGCTGATCTCGGGCGGCCTCGGCCCGACCGCGGACGATGTGACCCGCGAGGGGGTCGCGGGAGCGTTCGAGCTCGAAATCCAGCGCCTGGCCCCGCTCGAGAGCGCTCTCGCGGCTCGTTACCAGGCGGCCGGTCGGCAGATGCCGGCGATCGCCGGGCGCATGGCTGACGTGCTCGAGGGCGCGGAGGTGCTGCCCAACCCGCAAGGAACCGCGCCGGGGCAACTGCTGCAGTGGAGGGGCGCGAGCATCGTGCTGCTCCCCGGCGTGCCGCGTGAGCTTGAGACGATCTTCGTGACGCACCTGCTGCTGCGGCTGGCGGGCACCTGCCTGCACGCGGTGCGCACTCTGCACCTGGCGGGAGTCTGGGAGTCGGCGGTCGAGGAACGCGTGAGCGGCCTTTACGCGCGGCACGGCCGGGAGCGGGCGACGATTCTCGCCGGTCGCGGGCTGGTCGATCTGGTGCTGGCCGCCGGCGGCGTGGGCGCGGAACGCGAGTTGGCCGAGATGGAGGCCGACTACTGTGCCGCCGTGGGGGCGGACCTGTTCGGCCGTGACGGCGAGACCCTCCCCGGGGTGGTGCTGGAGCGGCTGAAATCGCTGGGGTGGATGCTCGCTACCGCGGAATCGTGCACCGGCGGTCTCGTCGGCGCCCAACTGACGGCCGTTGCGGGCGCGAGCGACGCTTACGCCGGCGGCGTCGTGGCCTACGCGAACTCCTTGAAGACGCGTCTGCTCGGGGTGGGAGAGGGACTGATCGAGGAGCATGGGGCGGTGAGTCGCGAGGTCGCGGTTGCGATGGCGGAGGGGGCGGTGCGCCTGGGCGCGCACTGTGGGCTTGCCGTCACCGGGATCGCCGGACCCACCGGCGGGAGTGCCGAGAAACCGGTCGGAACGGTACACATTGCTGCGATTACGCCGGCCGCGAGAAAGGCGGCGAGATTCCGCTTCCCCGGCGATCGTGCCATCGTGCGGGAGGTCGCCGCCAACTACGCGCTCGATCTTCTGCGACGGCTGTTGGAGCAACCCTGATGCGGGCCTTCGTCGCCGTCGAGCTTCCCGCCGAGACCCACCGCAGCCTGGTGGCGGGGTTGGCCGAGGCGCGGCGGACGCTGCCGAGCGCGCGCTGGGTGCGGCCGGAGGGCATCCACATCACCTTGAAGTTTCTCGGCGAGCAGCCCGACGCGCTCGTGCGCGATCTGGGCGCTCGTGCCGCCGAATCCCTGGCACGCCTCGCCCCGGTGGAGGTGCGGTTCGGTGGGGGGGGCTTCTTCCCCTCGCCGCGGCGGCCGCGGGTGGCCTGGCTGGGGGGTGAGGCGGTTGGGCTGGAACGATGGGCCGCGGCGGTGGAGGACTGCGCGGCCGCCGCCGGCATCGCCCGCGAGGTGAGGCCCTTTTCGCTTCATGTGACGCTCGCGCGCATCGAGCGCCCATGGCGTCCGGAGGAGGCCGAGAGCTTTCTTTCCCGGGTAGCGGGATGGCGGCTGCCGCCGTTTCTCGCCCGCGAGGCGGTGCTGTTCTCGAGCGTGCTTGGCCCCGGCGGGGCGCGCTACACGCCGGTGGTTCGAGTGCCGGTCGCTGGATGAGGAGGTCGTCATGGCAAGGGAAATGACGCTGGCGCTGGCCTACCTGCTGGGATCGATTCCGTTCGCGCTCCTGGTCGTGAAGGCCGCCGGGCGTGGCGACGTGCGCACCGTCGGCTCCGGTAATGTTGGCGCGACCAACGCGATGCGCGCCGCGGGTTGGAAGTGGGCGCTGCTGGTGGCGCTGCTCGATGTCGGCAAGGGCCTGGCGGCGGTGCTGCTCATGCGGCAGGTGACTGCGAACCCGGCCTGGATCACTGCTGCCGGCGCCCTCGCGGTGGTCGGACACTGCTTCCCAGTGTGGCTGAAGTTCTCCGGGGGCAAGGGCGTGGCCACTGCGGGCGGGGTGTTCTTCACCCTCGCCTGGCTCCCCACCCTGGTGGTCGCCGGCGTCTGGATCGTGATTTTGGCTCTCACGCGCATCGTGTCGGCCTCGAGCGTGGTGGCCGCGGCGAGCTTCCCGGTGGGCTACTACCTCATCGCCAGACCGAGCTGGCCGGAACTCGCCTGCGCGGTCCTGGTGGCGCTCGTGATCATCTGGCGCCATCGCCCCAACCTGGGCCGGCTGGCGCGCGGCGAGGAACCGCGGCTGGGCGCGAAGGGAAAGCGGGGGTGAAGGTCGCAATCATCGGCGCCGGCTCCTGGGGAACCGCGCTCGCGGTTCACCTGGCACGCGCGGGCTGCGCGGTGCGGCTGTGGGCTTTCGAGCGCGAGATCGTGGACGGGATCGGCGCAAGCCGTCACAACCCGCTCTTTCTCCCTGAGGTCGTGATTCCGGACCAGGTTGCCGTGACCCACGAGTTGGACGCCGCCTGCGCCGGCGCCGAGGCGGTGCTGTTCGTCGTGCCGGTGCAGTTCGCGCGCGGGGTGCTGCACCGCTTGCGCGGCGCCGGGCTCGATGAGCGGGCCAGCTTCGTGTCGGCGAGCAAGGGGATCGAGCTGGGCTCGCTCAAGCGGATGGACGAGCTCGCCTGCGAGGAGCTTGCGCTGGCGCCGGAGCGTTTCGTTGCGCTCTCCGGGCCGTCATTTGCGCGGGAGGTGGCGGCTGGACTGCCATCTGCCGCCGTGCTGGCGGGGTGGAGCAATGAGCTGGTCGCGAAGCTCCAGTGGCGCTTCTCCACGCCCCATTTTCGCTTCTATGCGGGCGCCGACGTGGTCGGCGTCGAGCTTGCGGGTGCACTCAAGAACGTGATCGCCATCGCCGCCGGCGTGGCGACCGGACTGGGGCTTGGCCACAACGCGCTTGCCGCCCTGCTCACTCGGGGCCTGCACGAGATCGCCCGGCTCGGCGTGTGTCTGGGTGGCCGGGAGGAGACCTTCCGCGGGCTGGCGGGGATGGGCGATTTGGTGCTCACGTGTACCGGCGCGCTCTCCCGCAACCGCAGCCTGGGCGAGCGGTTGGGGCGGGGCGAGACGCTTGCCGAGGCGCTTGCCGGCCGCGAGGTGGCGGAGGGCGTTCCGACCACCAGCGCCGCGGCCGAGCTTGCCCGCCGCCACCACCTCGAGATGCCGATCACACTGGCCGTGGAGGCGATTCTGGCGGGCCGGCTGACGCCGCGCCAGGCCGTCACCGCGCTCATGACCCGCGAGCTCAAGCACGAGGCGCTGCTGTAGAAGCGGCCAGCCCGTGCGTGGCGAGAAAGGCTTGCATGTCCCTGGGTATTGGCGCCTCGAGTTGGAGCCGGAGGCCGCTGCGGGGGTGGGGGAGGGCGAGGCGCCAGGCATGGAGGAAAGGCCTCGGCACAACGCACTGGCCACCGTAGAGCGAGTCGCCCGCGACCGGATACCCGGCAGCGGCGAGATGGACGCGGACCTGATGGGTGCGGCCGGTGAGGGGCGAGACCTCGAGGAGAGCAAGGCCGTCGCCGGCGGCTCGCCGCGTGACGCGCGTGCGTGCTGAAAGGCCCCGAAGGGCGGCTCGGAAGCGTCCCGGGGTCGAGGGATCGCGCCCGATCGGCTTGTCGATGAAGAGCGGCATCTCGCCGGGGTCCCCGCGGACAACGGCGAGGTACGTCTTTTCGACCCGGGCGGTTGCCCAGGCGGCAGAAAGTGCGCGCGCGGCCTCGTGGTGG
>JAZDGE010000457.1:0-10084 GCA_043807175.1 Acidobacteriota bacterium | reverse complement strand
TGACCACGAATGCGACGCTGATGCGTGATGATGGGCTCATGAGGAAGCTCGTCCAGAAGCTGGCGTGTCTTGTCGTTTCCTTCGATGCCGCAACCAAGCAGACCTATGAGTCGATAAGAGTGGGGGCCAACTACGACAAGGTCATCTCCAACATAAAGCGGTTCAACAGGTTCAGAACTGAGCTGCCAGCCGCACAGAGACCAAAACTGTATTTCAGCTATGTCTTGATGCACTCGAACATCGGCGAGCTCCCGGAGTTCGTAAGACTCGCTCACGAGCTTCAGGCCGATGGCATCGGATGTGCCCACGTTGTAATTTACGACCCTCAGATAAGGCATGAGTCGCTGCTATTCCACAAGGAGGCTGCAAATCGGAGTTTCATTGAGGCAAGCAGTGTCGCGAGCAGTGTCGGTGTTGCACTTTCCCTGCCTCCTCTCTACTCGCTCGGAGCCCAGGAGGTAAGCAAAGAAACTACGTCCTCGGGAAGAATCGAGTGCCCCTTCCTCTGGAACCGATCCTGGATAGACTGGAATGGAGACGTCGTGCCATGCTGCAACGGCCGGCCAGGCAGGCCGTACCTGGGAAATGTCAGGCAGAGCTCATTCAAAGAAATCTGGAACGGGAAGGTCTACCAGGCGATGAGAAAGGGGCTTGCCACAGGGGAGCCGTTTGATTTCTGCAAGCACTGCTACATTGCCGTTAAGGACTCCTGTCCTGACGATGAAAAGGCCTTCATAGCCACGTAGGAACCGGCTGGAGAAATGGAGCGGCCCGTACTCGATTTCTCCGACAGGCTCCTAGCCGCCGGTTGTGCCAACCACCCGGCGGCGTGACCGCAACCACCATTCGCCACGTATCATGCCGCCGTGAGCACGACCCCGGTCGCTCCAACGATCGTCGTCAATGACAACAGCCGCCGGCAGGGCTTCATGACCGAGAAGGTGTGGGAATCGCCGTGAGCGGTCGCGACAGGAAGCAAAGGGCGGTTTCAAAGGTGCATACCCTGGCCCTCAAGATGCGAGGCCTGGCCAGCCACCCTCAGGATATCTGGCCAAAGCTCGTGATCATTTGCCGCTACCTCGCCCGTCGGCGCGCCTACCGGCGCGCATTTGCGGCTGGTGAGCTGCTCGTCGAGGTCGCCGCGCCGCCGCGCGAGTGCCTGCTTACCGTCGCGACGCCGGTCTATCGCGTCCGCGAGGACCACCTGCGGGCGGCGATCGCCTCGGTGCGCGCCCAGACCCATGCGAGCTGGGAGCTGATCCTGCTCGACGACGCCTCACCCGAGCCCCATGTGGGCCGGGTGCTCGACGAGGCGACGCGCGAGGACAGGCGCATTCGCACGATTTCCCGCACGAGCAACGCCGGCATTGCAGCCGCCAGCAACGAAATCATCGCGACGGCGCGGGGCGAGTACGTGGCGTTTCTCGACCATGACGACCTCCTCCACCCGCGGGCGCTGGAGCTGGCCACGCGCCGGCTCGCCGCCCAGCCCGAGGCCGACTGGATTTTTTCCGATGAGGACAAGGTCGACGAGCGCGGACGCCACCACCAGCCCTGCCTGAAGCCGGGCTGGTCGCCCCACCTCCTGCTCGCCTTCAACTACGTCTGCCACTTCCGGGTCATCAGGCGCTCCCTCCTGCTGCGTGTCGGTGGCCACCGCATTGGCTTCGACGGCGCGCAGGACTACGACCTCGCCCTGCGGTGTCTTGCCGCCGGAGCGCGATTTGCCCATCTCCCCGGGGTGCTCTACCACTGGCGCACCGTCGCCACCTCGATGGCCCGGGTCGCGAGCGCGAAGCCGGCCGCACATCAGCATGCCCTGCGCGCCCTCGTCGAGCATGCCGAAACCTGGCCTCGCGGCGGCGCGGTCTTGGCCGAGGTCCTGCTCGCCCCGGCGAGCTTCTTTCGCGTTCGCCGCGCGCCCGGTGCCGATCTCCGGCTGGCGGTGCTGACTGATCCCGAAGGCCTTGCCGCTGGTTTGCGCGGTTCGCGCCGCTTTGCTGCCAGGCCCAGCCAGAGGGGCGCGCGCCGGGCCCGCGCTCCGCAAGGGCTGCGCGACGCTCAACGAGCCTCGACCGCTGCGCCGCTGGCGGCGGCCGGCTGGCAGCAGGACCTCGAGGCGTTGGTGGCGGCGGCGCGCGGGTGCGACGCCGACGTCATTCTCGCCCCTGCGCCCGGCGGCTTCGACGGGGACCAGGTCACCGAGCTGCTGAGCTTGCTGCAGGTGCCCGGGACGGCGCTGACAGCGGGCCGCTTCATGCGCGGGCGCCGCGTCGTCGCAAGCGGCTGGGTGGCCACCGATGAGGGCCGACTGCGCGATCCCTGGGCCGGGCTCAGGCAGGGCTGGCGCGACTACCTCAACCTGGCGATCGTGCCCGGGCCCCGCCTGATCCCGACTCCCGCGGGTTGGGCGGCGTGGCGGAGCGACCTGCTGGCCGCCTGGGACGCCGCCCCCGACGTCCCGAACGCCTGGCGGCTGCCGGTCGGGCTCGCCCTTCTCGACCGCGAGATCGTCGTCTCGCCCGAGATCTCATTGCAAGCGGCTGGCGCACGCTGCACTCCGCCGCAGTTGCCGGCGCCGCCTGGCCTGCCGGTCGCCTGGCGCGCTTGGCTAGACCGGTTCGGCCTCGCCTACCGCCGCCGGTCGCAGGCTGGAGAGTAGAATCGCCAGGGAGGCGCCATGACCAATCGAGAGGGTCAGAGCAACATCAAGATCGTCATCAACGAGCAAATGTCCCTCGGCACCTACGCCAACTTCGCATCGATCGTCCACAACTTCGCCGAGTTCATCATCGACTTTGGCCGCATCGTGCCCGGCCGGGACGATGTGCAGGTGGTGTCCCGCGTGGTCATGACGCCGGTCCACGCCAAGCAGCTCCTGCGCGCCCTCTCGGAGAACGTCGCAATCTATGAGCGCAACTTCGGCGAGGTGCCACAGGGCCCGACCGCCAGCGGCGACGGCCCAACGATGTAAGCCCGCAGGCAAGAGCAGCGGCCCATGGCCCATGGCCTCTAGCCAATAGCCTATGGCCTATGGCCCATGGCTTTAGGGCAATCGGCCATCGGCTATTGGCCAATGGCTGTTAGCCTTCAGCCTTTTGCCATAGGCCATTGGCCATTGGCCATTGGGAAGCCGCTTCATCGTGTCGCCACGATCCAGCCGCCGCCGAGGAGGCGATCGCCGTTGTAGAAGACCGCCGCCTGGCCAGGCGCCGGGGCGAGCACGGGCGCGGCAAAGTCAACCCGAGCGGCGCCGCCGGGGCCAGGGATCACGGTGGCGCACGCCGGCTCGTGGCGTGAGCGGATCTGCACACGCGCCTCGATCGGCGCGCCGGGCCGCGGGGCGAGCCAGTTGACGTCACGAAGCTCAAGTGAGCCGCGTAGGGCCTCCTCCTTCCTCCCCACGATCACCCGGTTGTGTGCGGGATCGAGGCCGACAACATAGAGCCGTTCCGGGGCCGCGACGCCGATCCCCCGGCGCTGGCCGACGGTGAAGCGGTGAAAGCCGGCGTGCTCGCCGAGGACCCGGCCGCCGGCGTCCACCACCTCGCCTCGACCGGGGAGACGCTCGCCAGGAACCAGCCGTTCGAGGACATCGACATAGGATCCCTCCTCGGGCACGAAACAAACCTCCTGGCTCTCCGGACGGGAGGCGTTCGGCAGCCCGAGCTCGCGCGCGAGGGCGCGCACTTCCTCCTTGCTCATTTCCCCGAGCGGGAACATGACCGCTCGCAACTGCTCGCGGGTGAGCTCGAAGAGGAAGTACGACTGATCCTTGTTGCGGTCGATCCCGCGCAGCAGCACCGGACCCCCATCCGCTCCCGGCTCGAGGCGGGCGTAGTGGCCGGTGGCGACCGCCTCGACTCCGAGACCTGGCGCGAGCTCCAGCAGCCGGCCGAGCTTCACGGCCGAGTTGCAGCGGGCGCAGGGTAGGGGCGTCTCCCCCGTCAAGTAGGAATCGAGAAAGGGTTGAAGGACGCGCTCATGAAAGACCGCCTTGAGGTCCAGGACCTGGTGCGGGAAAGCCAGCTCCCAGGCGACCCGGCGGGCGGTCTCGATGTCGGAAGGAGCGCAGCAGCGCGAGACGCCAAGGCCGGCGGCGGAAAGATCGGCAAGGCGCAAGGTCACCCCCATCACGTCGTGACCCTGGCGCAGCAAGACTGCCGCGGCGACCGCGGAGTCGACGCCACCCGACATCGCGACCACTACCCGCACGACTCGCCCTTGCGCCCGTTCAGGCCCCGGCAGGCGCCGGAGACATTCGACCGGCGTCACCGAGACGCCTGGCAGTCTCCCGGTGTCGCGAGACGATGAATGAAACCAGGAACACGGGCTGACCTTCAGCCCGTCGCGGCATCGCCGAGCTCGGTGACGATGAGCATCAGCGTCGTCGTTCCGAGGCTGAACTCCTGCTGCGCAGCGAGGTCGGCCTGCTGGACTCGCTGGCCGTCGACGAAGGTGCCGTTGGTCGATCCGAGATCGACGATCGAGGCGGTATCACCCTTGATCTCGATCATCGCATGCCGGCGAGAGATCTCCGAATCCTGCAGTTGGATGTCGGTACCTGCGCCTCTGCCGAGAACGATGCGGGGCTGCTTGAGGGCGTAGATCTGCCCCGCGTTGGCGCCCAGAATGACGGCGAGCGAGTAGCGGCGGTTGGTGGCCAGCGGCGCCAACTGTGGCAGCGGTTTGCCCCCCTCGCTCTGCAGCCCCTTGACCTCGAGCTGCTTGGTGGTTTCCTCGGGGGGGCGGCGGGAACCCACCCGCGTGTGCAGGACCTCGCCGCTGCCATCCTCCTGCGGGCTGAAGACATCAAACACGGTGGCGCACTTGGAGCACTTGAGCCGCTTGCTCGCCGCCTCCCCGAAACGCGACTCGTCGTAGTTGTAACGTGCACCGCAGCTTGGACAGACGACGATCACGATCCACCCCCCGCTAGGAGCCTGTCGGAGAAATCGAGTGTGGCCGCGTTGCGAGCGCCGCGGGGCGAGATGCAAGGCGCCGCGGCGAAGG
Source organism: Acidobacteriota bacterium (assembly GCA_043807175.1). Lineage (GTDB taxonomy): Bacteria > Acidobacteriota > Thermoanaerobaculia > Thermoanaerobaculales > Thermoanaerobaculaceae > JAZDGE01. Next base: position 5,071 of record JAZDGE010000457.1, on the reverse strand, counting down.
TGATGTGGACCCATCGGCGAGCCGCGGCAACGCCGCAGCTCACCCCGCGCCGCCGCAACCCAAAGGGCGCAGGGAACTTGCGACCCTCGCGTCGCAACCGCCGGGACCGCCAAGACCGACTGATGGCTGACGCCCCGGCGGCCAGCGCGCGCCAGCAAGTCCCCTGCGCGCGGCCCGCGCCATTTCTCCGACAGGCTCCTAGTCGTTGCGCCAGCTCTCTCGACTCCATTGCCTCGATCCTCGCGTTGCCTCGCCATCCGCCCGAGCATCGCGTCGTGACAGAAGGATACCGCAAACGCGCGCCGATCCAACGTACCCCCTGCGGCCAGGGCCAAGCCCCGCATCCGCCCGACCCAAGCGCTGCAACGCAGTCGGCGTGCTAGGATTTCGAATGTGAGCACGCCGCCAAGCGCAGCCGCCCACGCCGGCAGGCGTGGCGGGAGGGGTGAAGGCCAGCCGGTTGAGACGCCGCCGCCGACAACCCTGCAGGTCCCTGCCTCGCCGGCGGCCGAACGCGCCGTCCTCGGCGCCATCCTCGTCGACGCCAACTGCTATTTTCGCGTGGTCGAACTGATCGGCGCCGACGACTTCTATACCGACTCGCACCGGACTGTCTTCACCGCCTTTGCGGAGCTCGCCGCCGAGCCTTCCGACATCGACCTGCTCACCGCGAGCGACCGCCTGCAGCGCACCGGCAGGCTCGACGCCGCCGGCGGCCTGAGCTACCTCGCCGGGCTCGCCGACGAGCTCCCCGACCCGGCCAATGTCGAGCACTACGCGCGGATCGTGCGCGAGCGCTCGATCAAGAGACAGCTTCTCAAAATCTCGCAAGGCCTGATGGCGGTGTGCTCGCGCGAAGAGGGCGAGGCGATGGACGCCCTCGATGCCGCCGAGGCGCAGATCCTGGCGATCGCCGAGCGGGCGATGCGGGGTGGCCCCCGGCGCGTTGGCGATCTCGCGCGCGAAGAGGTCGAGCACATCCAACGGGTGTCCCGGACCAGCGCGCCCTACACCGGCATCGAAACTGGCTTCTACCGCCTCGACGAGCTGACCTCCGGGCTGCAGAAGCAGGACCTGATCGTGCTCGCGGCCCGCCCCGGCGTGGGCAAGACCGCCATGGCCCTCAACATCGCGGCCAACTGCGCGGTGCGCCGGCGCTTGAAGGTGGCGGTGTTCTCGCTCGAGATGTCGGCGGTCGCGCTGGTGCGCCGCCTGCTTGCCGCCGAGGCCCGCATCAACCTGCGGCGGCTCTCGCGCGGGCTGCTCAGCCGGAGCGTGGACCCTGGCGATCCGCGACAGGAAGCCTCGGACTGGCAGCGGCTGGTGGAAGCCGCGGATCATCTTGCCGATGCGCCACTGTGGATCGACGATTCGGCCGGCCTTTCCGTCCTCGAGCTCCGCGGCAAGTGCCGGCGCCTGGCCCTCGAACACGGCCTCGATCTCGTGGTCGTCGACTACCTCCAGCTCATGTCCTCGGGGGCGCGGGCGGAAAATCGCACCCAGGAGGTCTCCGCGATCTCGCGCGGGCTCAAGGCGGTGGCCAAGCAGCTCAACGTCCCGCTGATCGCGCTCTCGCAGCTCTCGCGCAACCCGGAGCGGCGCGGCGGCGACCAGCGGCCGCAGCTCTCGGACCTGCGCGAGTCGGGCTCGATCGAGCAGGACTCCGATGTCGTGATCTTCATCAGCCGGAGAAACCCGGCGCTGCGGGCCGCCGACTCCCCCGAGGACGAGGACGAGCAGCGGCTGGCCGAGATCATCGTGGCCAAGCAGCGCAATGGCCCCACCGACCTATTCAGGCTTCTCTTTGTCGACGAGTACACGCGCTTCGAGAATCCGGAGCTGGCCGAGCGATGACCGACAGTGAGAACAGGCCATCTGGGGTGCTCGCCTTGCTCGAGTGGCTGGGCGCCCACACCCTGAACACGCTCGAGGAGGTGGGGCGTTTCTTTTTCATCCTCCACGCCACGCTCCACTGGTCGGTGCGGCGTCCTTTCGATGGGCGGCAGTGGGTCAAGCAGATGGTTCGGGTGGGCGTGGACTCGATTCCGGTAGTGGGGCTCACAGCGATGTTCACCGGCATGGTGCTCGCACTCCAGACCTACCGCGGATTCGAGCGCTTTCACGCCGAAGGGTTCGTCGCCTCGGTGGTGTCGCTCTCCCTCACCCGCGAGCTGGCGCCGGTGTTGGCGGCGCTGATGATCGCCGGCCGAATCGGCTCCTCGCTTGCCGCGGAAATTGGCAGCATGAGGGTAACCGAGCAAATCGACGCGCTCTACGCCATGGCGACCGAGCCGATTCAGTATCTGGTCGTCCCCCGGGTGGGCGCAACCACCCTGATGCTCCCCCCCCTGGTGGCCTGCGCGGATGGGCTGGGGGTGCTGGGCGGCTGGGTGGTGGCGGTGGGCCTGATGGGGGCGAACCCGGTGGCGTATTGGGAGAAGACCTTCCAGTTCCTCGACCTCAACGATGTTTTCTCCGGCCTCATCAAGGCTGCCGTATTTGGCCTGATCCTCTCGGTCACCGGCTGCACCAAGGGTTTCTTCACCACCGGGGGTGCCGAGGGGGTCGGCCGCGCAACCACCGCGGCGGTGGTGATGAGCTCCCTGGTGATCCTGCTGTCGGACTTCTTCTTGACCAAGATTCTCTTTTAGGGAGGGACGACGACGGTGGCGGCGGCAGCACCTGATAGCGAGCTCGGCGTGGGGCAAAAGCCGGCCCCCAAGATCGCCGTGATCGATCTCTGGAAGTCGTTTTCCGGCAAGGAGGTCCTGCGCGGCGTGAACATCGAGGTCACGGCCGGCGAGTCGCTCGTCATCGTGGGCGGGTCGGGGGCGGGCAAGAGCGTGCTCCTGAAGCACATCATCGGCCTCATTCATCCCGACCGCGGCCACATCATCGTCGACGGCGAGGATCTCTCCACCGCCGCGCCCGCGCTTGCCCTCGCGACGCGCCGCAAGTTCGGGATGTCCTTTCAGGAGGGCGCCCTCTTCGACTCGCTCAATGTCTTCGAGAACGTCGCCTTCCCCCTGCGCCGCCATACCAGGTTCTCCGAGCCGGAGATCGCGGAACGGGTCCTGGAGTGCCTGGCGCTGGTCCACCTCGTTGGCGTGGAGCGCAAGGCCACCAATCAGCTTTCGGGCGGGATGCGGCGGCGCGTCGGTTTCGCCCGGGCGATCGCGCTCGCGCCCGAGATCCTCCTCTTCGACGAGCCCAACACCGGCCTCGACCCAATCACCTCGGCCGTCATCGACCGCGTCATCGTCGCGATGCGTGAGCGGCTGCCGGTCACAATGGTCACAATCACCCACGACATGCAGTCGGCCTTCCGCATTGCCGATCGCGTCGCCATGCTGCGCGACGGGCGCATCATCGCGGTCGCCCAGCCAGAGGAGTTTCGTGCCCTTCCCGACCCCTATGTGCAGAGCTTCCTGGTCGGGGCGCCACTGGAGGAAGCAGAATGAGCCCGACCGCCCGCGTTGGCGTCTTCATGTTGGTTGCCCTGGTCATTCTCGGGGTGTTCATCATCAAGATCGAGGAGATCCCGATCGGCGCCAAGAGCGGCCGAATCCGCGTCCAGGCGACCTTCCCGTCAGTTGCCGGCCTCGACGAGAAGAGCGCCGTGCGAGTGGCCGGCGTGCGAGTCGGAATCGTCGAGCACATCGCCCTTGACGGCAATCGCGCCCTCGTCACCCTCGCTCTTGATCCCGGAGTCGCGCTCCATCAGGGGGCCTTCGCCGAGGTTTCCAGCCTCGGCATGCTGGGCGATAAGTACATCGAGCTCGATCCCGGTCCGCTCGCCAACCCCGCGCTTCCGCCCGGCTCGGTTCTCAGTGGCGGCAGCCCGACCTCGTTCGACGAGGCCCTCAAGACGTTGAACGACGTCGGCAGCGACATCCAGGCGGTGACGGCGACCCTGCGCAAGACACTGGGCGGCGATGAGGGCCAGCGCCGGATCGATGAGATCCTCGACAACATCCGCCAGCTCACCGCCGACACCCGGGCGATGGTCGCCGCCAATCGCACTCAGGTTGGCGACACGATCGAGAACTTCCGCGACTTCTCTGCGATCCTCAAGACCGAGCTGCCCCGGCTGGCGGAGAAATTCGGCGCCTTCGCCGACCGGCTCGACGCGCTGGTGGCCGAGAACCGCGGCAATCTCAGCGAGGGCATTGCCAACATCAAGGACCTCTCGGCCCGCTTCCGCACCACCGCCGACAACCTCAACGCGATCACCGACCGCATCGCTCGCGGCGAGGGAACCGTCGGCAAGCTGATCAACGACGAGGAAACGGTAAACAACCTCAACTCCACCCTCAAGTCGGTCGATTCCGCGGTGAAGAGCGCCAAGAACACGCTCCTGCGGGTGGAACGCTTTCGCCTCGACGTGAACCTGCGCGCCGAAAGTCTGCCCGGCATCGAGGAGTCGCGCACCGCCTTCGGGATCGACCTGCACCTCACCGAGAAGCGCTTCTACCGCCTTGAGCTCGTCGACTCGCCCTGGGGGCGCGACCGCACCTACACCGAGCGGCTGACGACGACCTACCCGGACGGGCGCCGGGAAACGGTGCTGCAGGAGCGCTTCAAGACCTCCGACGCCAGCACCGTCAACGCCCAGGTGGGCTACCACCTGGGCGCGACCACCCTGCGGGCGGGCCTCTTCGAGTCCACCGGCGGCGTCGGCGTTGACCGCTACCTGCTCGAAAACCGCCTCCGCCTGACCCTCGAGGCCTATGATTTCGGCCGCGAGGAGAAGCCTCCCCATTTTCGTATCGAAGGGCGTTACTTCTTGACCTCCAACATGTTCGCATTTGCCGGTTGGGATGATCCCGGGTGGTCCAAGCGCTCCTCGGCCCTCCTTGGTGGCGGCATCACCTGGCAGGACGATGACCTCAAGTACATGCTCGGCAGCCTCGGATCGATCGGCAAGTAGCGTGGCCAGAGGGGACGCCGCCGCCTTCGCCTGCGCCGCCTGCGGGCAGGAGTCCGGCAAATGGCTGGGGCGTTGCCCGAGCTGCGGTTCCTGGAACAGCTTCGAGGAGATCCCGCGCGAGCGCCCGGCGGGCCGGCGGGC
>JAZDGE010000456.1:0-3129 GCA_043807175.1 Acidobacteriota bacterium | reverse complement strand
GGCCGGGCTCGCCGAGCTGCGGGCACGGCTGCTGCTCGCGCTTGGCCGGCCGGGCGAGGCGTTGGTCTGGGCCCGCGAGGCGCGCCGGCGGGCGCCCTGGCGGGGTGATCCGGCGCGGCTGGAGGCGCAGTGCGCGCCCGCCCGCTGATTCATCTCTTGGGGCTGCTGGCGCCGGTGGGGCTGCTCTGGCTCGCGGCGGCGCAGGGTGTGTCGCTGGCGCCCTGGGCGGTGGCGGTAACGGTCGCCGTGGCGGCCACGCTGGCCGCCTTGCGATTGGCGCGGGGCCTGCGCTGGCAGGGGCCATTGGCATGGCTGGTGGCGCTGGCCGGCTGGGTGGCCGTGGATGGGCTGCTGCGCCCCGTCGCCCTGCCCGAGGCGGCGCAGCATGCCGGCGTGGCCGCGGTCGCGGTGCTGCTGGCGGTCGCCGGCGAGGGTCCGCTCGGCGCCCGTGCCTGCCGCTGGGCGGTGGCCGCGGCGGGTGGGTTGACCGCTGCCTGGCTGGTCGGGGAGCGGCTGCTACTTGGCGGGAGGCCCGGCGGCCCCCTGGAGAACGCAAACCTGAGCGCGGTGGTCGCGCTCTTCGACCTCGCCATCCTGCCCCGGATGCGGCTTCGTAACAGCGCCGGGCTTGCTCTCGGCGCACTCCTGCTCGCCGGGATCGCGGCCTCCTCCTCGCGGGCGGCGCTGCTCGGGGCGCTGGTCCTGAGCGCTGCCTGGGGCTGGGGTGCGGTTGGCCGGCGCGTGCGGTGGGCCGCGGTGGCGGTGGTGGTGGCAGCGGCTGCGGCGCTCGCCGCGCGGGTAGCGACCGACCGCGATCCTCTGCGGTTCGAGCGGCTACGGATCTGGCAGGTCGCAGGCCGGACGGCGCTGGCCGAGCTGCCACTCGGCTGCGGCCCCTCGGGCTACGCCGATGCGGCGCTCGCGCACAACTTCCCGCGCTCTGGCGAGCTGGCGCGGTTTCACCGCCTGCCTGCTCTGGCCGAGAGCGACTTTCTGCAACTGGCCGCCACGCTCGGGCTGCCCGGGCTGCTGCTTGGAGCCGGTCTGGCCGCCAGCATCTTGCGCAGGCTCGGCGGCGCGCCCGCCTGGGGGGCGGTGGCGGCGCTCGCCGCCACCGCGGCGGTGCACACCCAGCTGGCGGTGCCGGTGGTGGCCTGGACGGCGACCTTGATGCTCGTTGGTGTGCTGTCCCGGCGACCCGGCACGCGGCTACGTCTCAAGCCATCGGCGGCAGGGGCGCTGGCGCTGGCGGTGGCGGTGCCGGCGGCCGCGGCGCTCGCCTCGCCGCCCTGGGGGGTGCGCACCAGTCAGGGCGCGGTGACCGCGGCGGTCGAGATCCTGCGCCGCAAGCCGCACGATGATGCCGCCCTCGCCGACGCCGAGGCTATGGCGTATCACGCAACTTCGGTCCGACCGCGCTTTGCCCGGGCCTGGTCGGTGTTGGGCGCGGTGCGGCTCGCCCGCGCCACGCTGCGCCAGGAGCCGGCGCTGGCGGCGGCGGCCGCCGAGGCCTATGCGCAAGGTCGGCGCGCAAACCCGCTCGATTCGTTCGCCGCCATCGGCGAGGGTCGGGCGCGGCGCCTGCTGGGTGATACCACGGCGGCACGCCGGGCGCTTCAAGCGGCGGTGGCGCTCGAACCAAACGCCGCGGTCGCCTGGCTGGAGATCGCCCTCCTCGATCTGGAAGCCGGGGAGCTGGGGGCGGCGCGCTCCTCGCTGCGCCGGGTCGAGGCAGCGCTGGCGGCGGCGCGCGGCCGGCGCCTGGTGACGGACTACGAGCGCGCCCTCGTCGCGGTGAACGCCGGCTTCCTCACCCGGCTGCGCCTGCGCTGTGGGGCAGGGCGATGATGGCTAGGGAGGCTTTGCCTCAAACCGTCGAGGGGCTGCTGCTTGCCGGCCGCTTGAGGTTGTGGCCACGTCCCGCGCGGTGTTGGCGGAGCCTCCGTCGACAGTTGACAGTCGAAAGTTGCCCCCAACACCCCACCCAGCAAACCCACCCTCCCGTCCCCCACCCACTCACTGGGCGAAAAGCTTGCTCTGTTCGTGAGGATTCTCGGCGTGTAAGCGCTCCTAGGTGGGCCGGCGTCCTCGCCGCGCTGCCGGGGTGCGTCCTTGCGCTTGTCGCCCTGGCCGGGATGGCGCCGCAGGGCCGTGATCTTCCCACCTACTTCGTGCCGCTTCGCCAGCGGACCGCGGAGATCCTCCGCGGCCGGCACTCTTTCTTCTGGAATCCCGACTCCGGCTGCGGCGAGCCCTACTTCGCCAACCCGCAGACGGGCCTGCTCTACCCTCCGGCCTGGCTCGCCCTGGTGCTTCCCGCTCCCCTCGCGGTGGGCGTCGAGACGGGGCTGCACCTGGCGCTGCTCGGCGCCGGCTGCGCACTGCTCGCCAGCCAGTTGGGCGCGCGCGGGTGGCTGGCGGTGGCGGCAGGATGGGGCGTGGCGCTCGCCGGGCCGGCCGCCGATGCCGCCTGCGCCCTCAACAACCTCGACACCCTGGCCTGGCTGCCCTGGCTCTGGCTCGCGGCCCTCTCCGGTTCCCTGCCGGGAACTGCCGGGCTGCTTGCCCTCGCCTACCTGGCCGGAGAACCACAATTGGCCGCGCTCGGGGCGGCGGTGGCCTTCTCGCTCGCGCCGAGGCGGCGCGTGGCCGCCGGTCTGGTGCTGGCGGCCGGCCTGGTGGCGGTGCAACTGCTGCCGTTTGCGGCCTGGGTGCAGGGCGGCGACCGCGGGCGAGAATCGGCCAGCGCCGAGGCGGCCGCCGGAGCCATCCTGCCCATCGAGCTCGCGGCCATGGTGGCGCCGGGGATGCCGCTGCCGCCCCGCGCGGGGCGTTTCGTGGCCCACCTCGCCATCCCGGTCTGGGGCCTGGTTTTTGCCGCCGCGGCCCTCGGGAGCCGGGGCGCGGGGCGGCGGTTGGCGGCCTGGGGCTGGGGCCTGGCCGGTTTCGCCGTGCTCGCCGGAACCCCTCCGGGCCAGGAGCTCTGGAGGCTCGTGACCGCCGGGCTCCTGCGCTATCCGGGGCGGTTGCTCTTCGTGGCGCTGGCGGCCTGGCTGCCGGCCGCCGCCGCCGCGGCCAGCGGGCGACCGCGCGGGCACTGGCGTTTCGGGGCCGGCCTGGCGCTGGCGG
>JAZDGE010000455.1:0-4285 GCA_043807175.1 Acidobacteriota bacterium | reverse complement strand
TGGACAGCTCGCGGCTTACGTCCTCGCTCCCTCCCGCGCCGTAGGATCAACTACGGCTTGGTCGGTCGCTCCGGGCGCGCTCGCGATCTGCCTCAGGCTCTGCGCCCTCGCTTGTCAACGTTATTCCGTGACGAGCCCTTACACGCTGGGAATCTCCACGCCGAGTGGATTCATGGACAGCGGGGCGCCGTCGGGATACCCTGGGTCAAGGGAACAGGGGTTACAGGGTGATTCTGACTTTTGCCGATTTCGAGCTCGATCCTGAGCGTTTTGAGCTGCGCCGTGCCGGCGAGCCCGTCAGAATTGAGCCCCGTGTCCTGGAGGTGCTCCTTTACCTTGCCGCGCACCGCGAGCGCGTGGTGTCCAAGGATGAGCTGATCGCCGAGGTGTGGCGAGTGAAGTTCGTTTCCGAGTCGGCGTTGGCGCGGTGCGTCCATGAGGCGCGCCGAGTGCTAGGCGACGAAGGCCGCCGCGAAAAGGTGATCAAGACGATCTACGGCCGCGGCTATCGCTTCCTGGTGGAGGTCGAGGAGCGAGCGAGCCCGGGGCGCCCCGTTGATGCCGGAGCGAATATCGGGCCGGATGCGCCTGAAGGCGCTGGCGACGAGCAACCGGCTCGGCCGCGAGATGGGGCGAGCGGGGCGGCGCCCGACGAGCCGCGCCCCGCGCGACTCGCAGCGTCCCCAGAGCGACCGAGAACGAGCGTGCCGCGGCATTTGGCCGTTGCCATCGCCGCAACGGTCCTCGCCATGTCTGTCCTCTGGCTGCTTGCCACGAGGCTCGGGGAGCGGCACCGTCTGCGGGCCGCTGCCACGCCACGATTCCCGGCGCTTGGCCAGCTCACGTCAGGCATCCAGGACGCGCTCAAGCCGGCCTTTTCTCCTGACGGCGCAACGCTCCTGTTCGTCGCTCAGGAACCGGAGATGCCGGGCGTGCTCGATCTCTACCTGATGCCGGCCGCCGGCGGGCGGGCATCCCGGATTACGAGAGGGGCCGCGGTAAGCGGCGACCTTCCCGCCTTTACCGCCGATGGGAGCGAAATCGTCTTCTCCCGTTTTCGCGGCGGCGAGGACGGCAGCCGCTTGCCCGACCTGTGGACCGTCTCGCGCTTCGGTGGCGAGCCGCGGCTGTTCCTCGAGCAGGCCAGCGGCGCCGGCTTCTCACCGGATGGCGAGTGGGTCGCCTACACCAAGCACGCCCATGCGAAAACGCCGCTGTGGGTCGGCCGCGTGCGCGCGCCAGGCGAGCACCGCGAGCTGTCTCCCTCCGGCTTCGCACCGCGCTGGTCACCAGATGGCAGGTGGATCGCCTTCACCACCAGCGACCCGCAGGGCGGCCTCGGGCAGCTCTGGATCGTGTCCCCCGAAAGTGGCGAGCGCCGCCGGCTCACCGAGGAGGCGCAGCAAATGTACGGTCTGGCCTGGGCGCGGGACAGCCGCTCGGTGATCTTCGCGGCAAGCCGAGCCAGTCTCTTCCACCTTTTTCAGGTCACCACCTCGGGCGGCTATGTGGCCCCGCTGACCACCGGGCTCGGCGAGTACAGCGCTCCTGCGGTCGCACCCGACGGCAAGACCCTCGTGTTCTGCCACAGCCGGCCGGTCTACGCGCTCGCCAGTGTTCAGGGCCTAGCGAGCACGGAAGTCAGTGAGATCGCCCAGCCCGAGCACCACCTCTGGCCGCGACTCTCCCCCTCGAGCGGAAAGGTGGCGAGCGTCATCCAGCGGCCCGACCACGACGACGCGCTCTACCTCACCGACCTCGGCGGGCGCAGCCAGGTCAGGCTCAGCGATCATCCGGCTCGCCATCCCTGCTGGATCTCCGACGACGTGATCGGCTACCTGGCGCCCGATCGAGCAGGCAAGAGAACCGAGCTGCGCGTCGTCAATCCTGCGACCCTCATGCGCTTCTCGTGGACCACCTTCACGGGCGATGCCGGTTGGGTCGCCGTCCACCCCGACAAGACCAGGATCGCGGTCGTCATGCGGTCTCCCAACGGCGGCCAGCGCATCGTGCTGCGTAACCTGGCGGACTTGCAGGAAACGACCCTCGCCGCGGGCGCCCAGTACGAGTGCCTGCGCTGGCTGCCTGACGGCAAGGCGGTGTCGTGGAGTGGCCCCAGGGACAGCGGCGACCGTGAGAGCAACGGCGTGTGGATGACGGCGGTGGACATCGCCCACCCCACGCAGCTTGCCAGTGACGGCTACGGTCCCTGCTGGAGCCCGGACGGCCGCACCGTCTACTTCTCGCGCATCGGCGCCGACGCCGGCCTCTGGCAGCTCGAGCTTGCCAGCCGCCGTCTGACGCGCCTACGCGCCTGGGATGACGTCACGTCATTCGACATCGCCGGCGAACGGCTGTTCTACGTTCGCAACGCGGGCCGCAGCCAGATCTACTCGATGCCTCTCGACCAGTAGTGGACGGCGCAAGGAGAAACGTGGCTCGTGGTTCGTGGTTCGGTCCCCCACCCGCCCAGAGGCAGCCGAGAAAGGGACAGGCGTTCTCGCCGGTGCGGGCTTTGCCATTGACGCCGGGGCATTCGCGCCCCGATTCGCCTGACTCCTTTTCTCCGAGTCGAGGGTACCGGGAGTTGGGTTTGGCGCGGTAGACTTGGCCGCGGAGGGCGTCCTTCCGTGCGCATCAACCCGAACATCCGGCGGCTGGCCTGCTCGCTCTCGGGCAAGGACGTGGACCCGCGGGGCTTCGCCACGCCTGTTGGCCTGTGCCGCTGCTGCCCGCCGCCCGGCAAGCCGGTGGTGGTGGAGTACGACCTTCACCGGGTGCACGACGAGCTCCGTCGCGAAGCAGGCCAGGCCCTGCCTGGGCTCTGGCGGCACGCGGCGCTGCTGCCGGTGATCGAGGTGCCTGGCGACTACGCGCCTGATGTCGGCGGCACGCCAAGCGTGCACCACGCCGCGCTCGGCGATGAGCTCGGCCTCGACCTGTTCGTCAAGAACGAGGGCGGCAACCCGTCGGGGAGCTTCAAGGATCGCGGTCTGGCGGTCGGAGTGGCCCTCGGCGCGGCCTCCGGCGCGCGGCGTTTCTGCCTCCCCACCCAGGGCAACGCCGGCGTCGCGGCGTGCCTGTTCTCGCGCCGGCTGGGGCTGCCGGCATGCGTGGTCTACATGCCCGAGGCCTGGCGGGGATCGATCTACCACCGCTCCTGCACGCACTTTGGCGGCGAAGTGCGCTTCGCTGGCGCCAACATCGCCGCCGCCGGCAAGGCGATGCGCGCCGACCTCGCGGGAGAGCTCACACGCGGCGAGGCGGTCGACCTCTCGACCTTCTTCGAGCCCGGCCGGCTCGAGGGCAAGAAGACGATGGGGCTGGAGATTGTGGCCGAGCTCGGCGGAGCGGCGCTGCCTGAGTACATCGTCTACCCGACCGGCGGTGGTACCGGCCTGGTTGGCATCTGGAAGGCATTCCGCGAGCTCGCCGCGATGGGTATGCTCGGGGTTGCGGGCTCGCCCCTGCCGCGCCTGGTGGCGGTGCAGTCGGAGCGATGCGCTCCGGTAGTGCGGTCCTTCGAGCGCGGCTTGAGCGAGGTCGAGCCGGTGGTCTCGCAGGGCACGATCGCCGATGGCCTCGACGTGCCGGGTGCCATCATGGGCCATGCGATCCTGGCCGCGGTGCGGGAGTCGGGCGGCACGGCGGTGGCGGTGAGCGATTCGGCCATTGCGGATGCGTTCGCCCGCTGCGGCATGCTTGGCATCGCCACCAGTTTCGAGGGCGCGGCGACGCTGGCGGCGGTGCGGGCGATGCGCGCAGGCGGCCAGCTCGCGCCCGGCGCCCGCGTCCTGCTCCTGCTCACCGCCAGCCAGCTCATCCCGCTCTCACGCCCAGCAGCGTGATGCGGGCGCCGTGGCACGACGGCGGGAGCCGGCGGGCTGGCGAGGCTTCGCCTCAAACCCTCGAGGGGAGCTCTGTCGACGACGCTGGACTTGGCGCTCATATGGGTACCAGGTCCGGCACTTGACACTCTTGCCAACATGAGGTAAGAGAGAGAGATGACGAGGCGGGCGAGGGTGCTGGTGGACCGGGCGATGTACCGCGTTTACAGCCGGGTGAGCCGGCGCGAGGGGATTTTCCCGCAGGAGGGTGAGCCCGAGGCGCTGCGCGACCTGCTGGGTGAGGTGAAGCGGCGGGATGGCATGGAAGCTCTGGCCTTGGGGGTTCCTGATGGGTGCCTCTATAAGAAGTCAAGGGGTTTTGAGTAGTTGAATTTCTTTGTCTGCCAGCCGCCGTGGCCGGGGAGCTGTGGGAAACCGGGGGTGGAGGGGAGGGCGCC
>JAZDGE010000454.1:0-4158 GCA_043807175.1 Acidobacteriota bacterium | reverse complement strand
GAATAAGGATACTTCTCTATACCATGTGATGATCTCAATCATTGCTAGATTGGTCCAGAGCGTCTGTTGGGCATTCGTTGGATAGCGCCCGAACACAGAATCCGGGAATTGTCGAGAACTTCGAGTGGCCTGAGCAATGTCTCCGGTGAAGGCGAGCATCTTGGCCCCCAGCGCTCGCCAGAACGGACCCGTCTTCGCTCACCGGGAGTGACCCCCAGCGGTTTCATGTTCACGTTCGTGTCTTGAGGTCCGGCTGCGGGACGTGAGGATCCGGGGATCTACGGCTCAGGAGCTCTGAGCGAGGGGCCCGTGATGCGGATCGTGTGACAGCGGTGACGCAGGCGATCGAGCAGGGCGGCCACCATTTCCTTCTGGCCGAGGAAGTCGTACCACTGATCATAGTCGAGGTTCGTGGTGATGAGCGTGGATTTGCGGCCATAGCGTTCTTCCATGAGCTTGAAGAAGATGTTGCTCTGTTCGGGCCGCAGATTGATGTAGCCCAGCTCGTCGATCAGGATCACGTCGAGTCGGATGAGGCGATCCAGGAGTTTGCGGGAGTGGCGGTCGGCGAGGCTTTGGTACATCTCGTCGAACAGGTCCTGAGCTTTGATGAACAGGCCGCGGTGTCCGGCCTGGAGGGCTTTGAGCAGGATGGCACTGGCCAGGCCGGTCTTGCCGACGCCGGTGGGGCCGATGAAGACCAGATTGGCGGCGCGGGGGATGAAGTCGAGTTCGGCCAGTTGGCGGATGGCCGCCGCATGGACACCGGGCTGGAGCTTCCAGGGGAAGGTTTCGAGCGCCCAGCGTTCGGGTAGGCGGGCGCGCTGGATGCGGTACTCCAGGAAGCGGTCCTGCTGGTGGTGATACTCGGCGCGCAGGAGTCGGGCGAGGAACTGGGTGTAGCTGGACTGCTGCTCCTGGGCCAGGGCGAGTTCGCGCTCGAGGATCTCGGCCATGCGGCGCAGGCGCAGGTTCTGAAGCAACTGGGCCAGATCGTCATCCATCGGACACCTCGTGGTGGGGGTCGGTGGGCAAGCGGAAGAAGTCACCGGCCAGGCGGCGCAGGATCATGCGTTCGATGCGTCCGAGATCGACCAGGCCGTAGTCGAGGGCCTCGGCCACGGCCGGGGTGATGACCTCGCAGGGGTAGTCGAGGAAGAGGCGGTAGAGCTGGCGCAGGCTGCGGGCGGCGCGGCCGCCCTGGCGGCGCTGCAGTTCATCGACCAGGCGTGCCAGTTCGGGGGCGGCGGCGCGCAGGGGCGCTTCTTCGGGCAGCGGGGGCCGCGGGTGGCGCTTCCAGCGTGGCGCGCCGAGGTGTTCGGAGAGGGTGACGCGTTGGTGGGCGCCGCGCTCCTGGCGCGCGTGGGTGGCCACCAGGCGCCGGCCGGCGAAGAGGCGGACCTGGTCCTTCGTCTCGCGCACGTCGAGCGCGCGACCGATCCACTCGGTGGGGACCGAGTAGCGGTTGGTGTGGAGGTTGACGTAGCCCTCCTGATCGACGCGGCGCGTGTGCTGCTCGTAGACCTCGGGGATGTAGGGGGGCAGTGGATGCAGGCTGGGTCGCTCGAGGGCCAAGAGGTCGTTGGGTCGTTGGCCTCCCAGGGCACGCTTGGGGCGCTGGTTGACCTGGTCGCACCAGGCGCGGAGTTGGACGTTCAGGTCGGCCAGGCTGGTGAAGGAGCGGCCGGGGTAGAAGTTGTGTTCGATGTGGTGGAAGGGCCGCTCGACGCGGGCCGAGCGGTTGGCATCGCCTGGGAGGTGGGCCGCGAAGTGGAAGCCGAAGCGTTGGGCGAAGGCGACCATCTCCGGGGCGGCGACGGCCGTGGGACCCACGCCGCCGATGATGATGACGGAGCTGTTATCGAGCATGCATTGGTCGCCCGCGCCGCCGAAGTCCTGCAGGGCTTCAGTCAGGAAGAGCTTGCACTCGAAGCGGCTCCAGCGCGGGTAGAGCTGGGCGAAGATGCGCCGGGAGAAGCACAGCACCAGCGAGGCGCACTGGAGCAGCCAGCGGCGGCCGGCGACGAGCACGGTGTGGGGCGAAGTGTCGTGCTGCATCTCCTGGCCCGGCTCGAAGTGATAGCGGCCGACCCGCACCTTGGGGGTGACGCCGATGTCGTGCTGCCGGCAGAAGCGGGTCAGGGTCGGGTAGGCGACCGACACGCCCTGGGCCGCGAGTTCTTCAATGACCCGCACGCGGTTGCCTTCACAGGTGGCGTACAACTCGCGGATGCGCTCCAGATGGGGAGCCAAGGCGACCTCGCGCTCCAAGGCCGGCACCTCGGCCTGACCGCTGCGCAGGACGCGGCGGACGGCATTGCGGGAGGTGCCGACGAGCCGGGCGATAGTGCGGATGCCGTGGCCCTGGCGGGCGAGCTGCAGGATGGCGGTACGCTGGTCCTGATCGAGCATGATGACCTACCTCTCGGTGTGGGTGTGCGGCGGCGCGCCCTTGGGGGTCTCGATGAGGCGCACAAGTGCGTCGAAGAGGCGCCGCACCTGATCCCAGTGCTGTAGGAACCGCTCGCGCTCGGCCGGCCGGCGCCGATCGAGTTCGCCCTGCCGCACCTGGCGGCGTAAGTGCCTGCAGAAGGCGGACAGGCCGGCCAGCGTGCGGGTGAGCGGGTCGGTGTCCGCCGGCGCGGGCGTCGGCGGGGTGATCCTCTGGGCGAGCTCTTCCTGCGCGCGCAGGTAGAGTTGCGGGTGGGCCACGATACGTGCGCGCTGCGCGCCATCGCCTCGCCGCCAACCTTCATAGAGCCGCTGCATCTGACGCACGCTGATGCCGTCGTGACCCAGGTGCGCTACCAGTTGCTCGCAGTCGGCCTGCTTGGCCCGCGCCAAAGGGACCAGATAGCGCATGGCCACCTGGGGCGAGATGCCACCACGCTGGACCGCCGCCTGCACCGACTCGGGCAAGACCCGCACGAGCGCCAGCCGCCGGCTCACCCAGCTCACCGAACGCTGCAGCGCGATCGCTAACTGTCCCTGACTGCGCCCTTGCCCCTCGATCAACTCGCGCACGAGCCAGGCCTCTTCCAACGCACTGCGCCGGCGCACCGCCTCCAGCCGGTGCCCGAGGATCAGCGCCTCGGGCTCGCCCAGGGGCAGGACCAACGCCTCCACCAGATCGCGCCCCAGGCTCTGCAGCGCGGCCACCCGGACGTAGCCGTCGATCAGGACGTACGCCCAGCCCGGAGTCGCACCGGCCACCACCACGACCGGCGTCTGCTGGCCGTGGGTGAGCAGCGCGGCCGCCAACTGGCTCTGGCGCTTCGGGTCGGCAATGCGCAGCCGCGCGTACTTCAGCTCCAGCTCGCGGATCTCGAGCTCCATCGCACCTCCCTGCCCACCGGCAACCTCGCAGCCAGCCTACGGAACGGGCTGCGGGTTGGCCATGGCGTCTCGCGCGATGCCGGGGAGGTGTTGAGCCGCAACTGCCGGCGGTGACGTGCGTTGCGCGAGCACTGCGTCTCGCGCCCAGCGGGAGAGGACTTTCGTGCTTTCTTCAAGCACCACAGCCACCTGCAAACCCACTACGTCTCGCGCCACCTCCCAGTCCAGTTGGCGCTCGGGGAAGCGCAGCGCGATCTCGGGCTCCTGGCTCCCACCCTGGTAGAGCCGTCGCACCAGACGCGCCTCACGGTCGTAGTCGGGGTTACGCCCATGCCAGGCGCCACAGGCCCGCCGGTGACGCTCGCGCTGGCAGCTCGGTTGGCTGCACGCCCGCTGACGGGGGCCCGCTCGCGGATGCGGCTGAAACCACCGGCCACAGATCCGACACGGTCGCTTGCGGCTCATACCCTTGCCCTCCCTCGCTTGAGAGAGGGTGCAGGATGACTACATCGCCGGGGGAACGGGAAAACGGATGGATCTCACCGCGGAAGCGAGGCCGCTGGCATCAACACGGACATGCCTGGGTCAGATCTCATGAGCAGGGGCGGGTCCATCGCGGAGAGCGCTCAAGTCTTGGCACTGAAGAGCGTCGTGCATTTGCCGTAGAGGTCGGATAGTCGATGGTGACGGGGAGGCGGAGAGCCCCCGAATGCCAGGATCCCTTTGAGGAAGACCTCGAGAGAATGCTCAAAGAGAAAGGCCGCTACCTTGGCCCGATGGTATGTTCGATCAAACCTCTCATTCGCCATCAAGGCGAGAAGA
>JAZDGE010000453.1:0-2781 GCA_043807175.1 Acidobacteriota bacterium | reverse complement strand
GGGAAAGACGGTGAATCCGGCGGCTCCATTGGCCTGGGAGGGTGGGGGCCGGGTGGGTGGGTCTTCTGGGGGGGGGGCGGGGGAAACCGTCAACTGTCAACTGTCAACTGGGCGGGCGGGAGGCGGCCATGCGTGAGCGGCTCGGCATCAAGGCGAAGCGCCTGGCGCTTGCGGTCGACACCCGCAAGTGCATCAACTGCAAGGCCTGCGTGGTCGCCTGCAAGGCCGAGAACGACGTCCCTCTCGGCCGTTTTCGCAACCGCATCAACGAGGACTCGGGCGGCGTCTACCCCCACCTGCGGGCGAGCTTCGAGCCTGAGCAATGTCACCACTGCGAGAGCCCCTCGTGCGTGCGGGTGTGCCCGACCGGCGCCTCCTACCGGCGCTCGGACGGCCTCGTCCTGGTCGACGCCGACGACTGCATCGGCTGCGGCTACTGCATCATCGCCTGCCCCTACGATGCCCGTTTCTTCAACGACCAGACGCGGGTGGTGGAGAAGTGCACGATGTGCGCCCACCGCCTCGACGCCGGCGGCGTGCCGGCCTGCGTCGAGACCTGCCCCACCAAGGTGCGTGTGCTCGGCGACCTCGAGGACCCCGATAGCCCGCTCTCGCTCCTGCTCGCCACCCGGCGCAACCAGGTGAAGAAGCTGCAAACCGGCAACGATCCGCAATTGCACTACCTGCTTTGAGAGTTGGGGAGCTTATGAGGACCTTTCAGCCAACAGCGCTCAGGCCCGGCAGGAGAGCCGACAGCCGACAGCCGACAGCCAACAGCTCCCCCACCCGGGAAGCTGACAGGTTCGCTCCTCGATCGGTCGGTGTCGTCTGGGTGCTGCCCCCTGCCAGCTCGCATTTTTCGTTCCCTCTTGCTGTCGGCTGTCGGCTGTTAGCTGTCAGCTTCCTTTCAGGGGAGTCATGCCATGCCTGAGCCACGTTGGGGCCTGCTCATCGTCCTCTATCTGTTCCTCGGCGGGCTCTCCGCCGGCCTGTTCTTCGCCTCGGCGCTCGCCACCTGGCTGCAGGTGGAGGGCAAGCCGGCCTTCCCGCGCATAGCCCGCATCGGCGCGCTGCTGGCGCCGTGGCCGGTGTCGCTGGGCTCGGCCTTGCTGGTCTTCGACCTCGGCCACTGGTATCGCTTCTACAAGCTGTTCGTCACCTTCGAGTGGCACAGCCCGATGTCGATCGGCGCCTGGCTGCTGGCGCTGTTCTCGGGCGTCACCATGCTGGCGTTCTGGGCTCACCTGCCGCAGGAAGCGCTCGCCGCGGCTCTCGGCCGACTTCCCCGGCGCCTGCGTTTCCTTTCGTTCATCGATCGACCCGACCGTGAGGGGTTTCGCCGTCCCCTGGCGATGCTCGGCTTTCCGCTCGCGATTGGGGTCGGGATCTACACCGGCGTGCTCCTCGGCGCGGTGCAGGCGCGGCCGTTCTGGAACACCAACCTGGTGGCGCAGATGTTTCTCTTCTCGGCGCTCTCGACCGGCTGTGCGACCCTGATCCTGGCGCTCTCGCTCGGCCGTGCGGGGCTCGACGAGCGCGAGGCGAAGCTGCTGATCTCGGCCGACATCACCCTCATCGTGCTCGAGCTCTTCATCGTGCTGCCGTACGTCATCCATGGCGCGCTCTCACCGCTGGCCGTGCAGCAGGCGCTCAAGCTCGTCCTCGGCGGACCGTTCACCCTTGCCTTCTGGGGGCTGTTCCTCGCCCTCGGCCTGCTGCTCCCGCTGGCGCTCGAGGTGTGGGAGCTGCGGCCGGCGCTCTCCGGGCAGGGGAAGTTCCACCCTGGCCGGGTACTGGCGGGGATATCGGCGGCGCTGGTGATCTTCGGCGGCTTCGTCCTGCGCTACCTGTTCGTCTATGCCGGCCAGATGAGCTCATTCCAGTGATTGCCGCAGGACCTTCGACCGTGACCGCCGGGGGGGCCGGGCGGACGCTCGCCGGGGTGCTCGACCTGCTGGCGGAGGCGTTCCTCGTGCCGGGCGCGGATGTGCGCGAGCGCGCCTGCCAGCTCGCGGCCGAGGCGGTACAGGCCGGGGAAGGGCTGGCGGCAGTGGGCGCCGCGCTGAAGGCGCTCGACGGTACCTCGCCGATCGACCTCGACAACGAGTACGTCCGGCTGTTCCTGCACGGCCGGCCAGTCACCGCCCATCCGTACGAGTCGTTCTACCGCACCGGCCTGCTCGCCGCCCCGGAGTGCCTGGTCGATCTCGAGGAGCTGTTCACCGCCGCCGGCGTCCGACCGGGCGAGGCGGGACCGGCCGCGCTCGACCATCTCGGCATCGAGCTCGACCTGCTCGCCCTGCTGCTGCACGCCCTCGTGGCGCCTGCGCTCGAGCCGCGGGTCGCGGACGTGATCGCGAAGGTCGCCAGCCGGCTCCTGCGCGACCACCTCGCGGGTTTTGCCGTCGCCTTCACGGCGCGGCTTGCTGCCGCCAACCCGGGACCGTACTACCGGGCAGCCGGCGCGCTACTTGCCAGCGCGATCGACGCGGCCGGCGGTCTGCTTTCCTCGGGGCTTGAACCACTGGCCTCGAGCATCTCTCGCTTCGCCGAAACCAAAACCGAGCCCACGTGTGGCGGCGTCGTCGCCAGCCACGGCGACGCACTCGTCTTGAAACGTGGCGCGCCACCCGGGACGTGTGCAGCGCTGGGTGAGTAGAGGCTCACACGATATTGAGCTCAGACCGCGCGATTGTCATCGCAGGCGGGTCCGACTCGGGTGTGGTCTCGAACCAGATGGGACAAGCGTATCGATGCGTGATCTCCTCGCCTGCTGCGATG
>JAZDGE010000452.1:0-7268 GCA_043807175.1 Acidobacteriota bacterium | reverse complement strand
CCGACGCCCAACTGCGGGCCGAGATCGAAAAGTGCGAATTCTGCCGCGAGAAGCCCTGCCGCGAGGCCTGCCCGGCCGACGTCTCGCCGGCCGACTTCATCATGGCCGTTAAAGTAGGAGCGCCCTCCGACTTCCGCCGCGCCGCGGCGCTGATCATGGAAGCCAATCCCCTCGGCGGGGTGTGCGGCGTCGTCTGTCCCGACACCCACTGCATGGCGGCCTGCGCCCGGCAGGGCTTCGATCGCCCGATCAACATTCCCGCGGTACAGGCGACGATCGTGAAGAAGGCGCGCGATCTCGGCGTGATGCCCGAGTTCCGGGCAGTGGCCGCGAGCGGGCGGCGGGTCGCAGTCGTGGGTGGGGGGCCGGCGGGCTGCGGCGCAGCGGGGCTGCTGGCGCAGCTCGGCCACGCCGTGACGGTGTTTGAGGCCGGCGACGCGCCGGGCGGTATGGCGGGCCTGATTCCCGACTCCAGGCTCGACAAGAGAGTGCTCGCCGCGGATCTGGGGTTCGTCAAGGCGCTGGGGGCGATCGAGGTCGTCGCTGGCGCCCGGGTCGAGGAGCCGGCGGCACTCCTCGTCCAGGGATTCGATGCCGTGGTGGTGGCGGCGGGGTTGGGGGCGCCGCTGGCGCTCGGCATCGAGGGCGAGGGGCTGGCGGCGCCGGCCCTCGGCTTTCTGGCCCGGCCGGAGAGCTTCGAGGTCTCCGGGAAACGGGTGGCGGTTATTGGCGGCGGCGCGGTGGCGTCCGATTGCGCGGCCGTGGCCAGCGAGCGCGGGGCCGCGACCGTCGAGCTGCTCGCGCTCGAAAAGCTCGGCGAGATGCCGCTGACCGCCGGGGAGATGGCGGGCCTGCTGGAGGCCGGCATCGAGGTCAGTGGCCGCACCAGAGTAGGTGCGATCGCCCGCACCGACGACGGGACGCTCGTGCTGCGGACGGGGAAGGTCTCACTTCCCGCGGGCCAGCGTTTCCATCCGCGGGCCGTCGTCGACCTGGCCGGCAGTGAGCAGTTGCGCGGTGGCTTCGACCTCATCGTCGTCGCCATCGGCGCCCGGCCGGCGCTGTCCCGCCAGGAAGACCCGGCGCTGTCTTACTGCGGCGATTTCGAGAATGGACCGACGACCGTCGTCGAGGCGGTCGCCGCCGGCAAGAACGCCGCACTCGAGGTGGATGCGTTTCTCGCCGGCAGTGCCCGGCCGGTGCTCGCCAGGCGGACGAAGAGCGTCGCCGTGCTGCCCGGCAGCCGCCGCCTCCCCGTGCCGCTCGAGACCGACTTCTTCGGCCGCCCGATCGCCTCGCCATTTCTGCTTTCCGCGGCGCCGCCGACCGATGGGTACGAGCAAATGCGGCAGGCGTACGAGGTGGGCTGGCCCGGCGGCGTGATGAAGACCGCCTTTGACAATGTCCCGATCCACATCCCCTCGCAGTACATGTTCTCGTTCAGCCGTTCGACCTTCGGGAATTGCGACAACGTCTCAGATCATCCCCTCGATCGAGTCTGCTCGGAGGTGGAAAGGCTGCGGCGGGAGTTCCCCGATCGGCTGACCCTTGCCTCCACCGGCGGTCCGGTCACCGGCGATGATGCGCTGGACGCCCGGGTCTGGCAGGCGAACACGCGCAAGCTCGAGGCCGCCGGCGCCTTCGGCATCGAGTACAGCCTTTCCTGCCCGCAGGGCGGCGACGGCACGAAGGGCGACATCGTCTCCCAGGACGCCGAGCTGACCGCGAGGATCATCGGCTGGGTGCTGGCCGGCGGCGATCCGGCGGTGCCCAAGCTCTTCAAGCTCACCGCCGCGGTGACCGCGATCCACCCGATCATGATCGAGATCAAGGAAATGCTGGCGCGCTTTCCGCACCACGCGGCCGGCGTGACCCTGGCCAACACTTTTCCCACCCTCGCGTTTCGCCCGGGCAGGCAGGGCGTCTGGGAGGAGGGGGTCGTGGTCGGGATGAGCGGCGCCGGGGTGGCGCCGATCTCGAACTTCACCCTCGCTCGGGCCGCGGGGCTCGGCGTCGTCGTGTCGGGCAACGCCGGGCCGATGGACTACAAGGCGGCCGCGCACTTCCTTGCCCTCGGCGCGCGCACGGTGCAGCTCTGCAGCGTGGTGATGAAGCACGGCTACGCGATCATCGGCGAGCTCCATTCGGGGCTTTCGTACCTGCTCGAGGAGCGCGGCATTGGCTCGGTTGCAGAGCTGATCGGCTGCGCCCTGCCGCGGCCGATCACACCCTTCGGGGAACTTTCCGCCACAAAGCTGGTCTCGGCCGTCGAGTCGGAGCTTTGCGAGCGCTGTGGCAACTGCACCCGCTGCCCGTACCTGGCGATCACGCTCGATGCCCAGCAGCACCCGATCACCGAGGCGGCCCGCTGCGTCGGCTGCTCGTTCTGCGTCCAGCAGTGCTTTACCGGCGCCCTCTTCATGCGCGAGCGGACGCCGGCGGAAGTGGCGAAAGCCAGGGAGTAGTCAGGGGGCCAGGCGAAGCTTGATCAGCTTCTTTGCCAGGGCGTAGACGTCGCGAGAGCTGCCCGACTTGCGACGACCCAGCGCGACAACGATGACCTGCACGACCTGGCGCTCGACCCGGTAGAGGATCCGGTACCGCTGGCCGGCCGCGCGCACGCTGCGCAGGGTGGCGAGCTCGCCGAGCAGCGCTTTGCCCTGCTTCTCCGGGTCGTCTCGCAGCGCCTCGATGCGCTTGGCGATCAGCAGCCGCTCGCGGCGGTCGGGCACCTGCTCAAGCATCCGCCGCGCCTCCGGTGTGATCAGCACCAGCCAGGTCAAGACGCCAGCTCCGCTTTCACCTCGTCCCACGCCTGGAGCTGGCCGCTGTCAGCCTGTGCCAGGGAGCGGCGGAGCGCCTCCATGAGGTCCGCGTCGCCCAGGACCTCCAGCGTCTCGACCAGCGCCTCGTAGAGCCCCCACGGCATCAGGGCGAGCACCGGCCGGCCCCGGCGAGTGACCGTGACCGCGCCGTCGTCGGGATCGAGCTCATCGGGCAGAGTGGTGAGAAGCTGCCTGGCCTTGGTGATCGAAAGCTGCCGCATGGCGTCTGCCCTCCTGCACAAGCAAGTGTACAACAGGCTGTAGGAACGCGGCACGAGCCCGGATAGGTGGGACCGGCGGTATAGAATCGAGCCTGTTCTGCACGCCGCTTCTCTTGGGCGGGGAGGGGATGATGGGGTCTCTGGTGATCTCGAATGCAACCGTGGCGACGCTGGGGGCGGACAACCAGGTGCTCGACGGCCACGATGTGGTGTGCCGCGACGGGGTAATCGAGGCCGTCGTGCCGCACCGCCCCACCCCGCCTGCCGGGGTCGAGCGCACGATCGACGCCCGCGGGCGCCTCGTGATGCCGGGCTTCATCAACGCCCACATGCACTTCTACTCCACCCTCGTGCGCGGTCTCGGGAAGGCGGCGCCGTCGCGCGACTTCACCGAGGTGCTCAAGCATCTGTGGTGGCGCCTCGACCGCAAGCTCCTCCTCGAGGACTGCTATGTCTCGGCGCTAATCCCGCTGCTTGCCGCGATCCGGCATGGCACGACCACGCTGATCGACCACCATGCCAGCCCCGGCGCGGTGCGTGGCTCGCTCGACGCCATCGCCCGGGCGGTCAAGGAGACCGGCCTGCGCGCCTCGCTTTGCTACGAGGTCTCGGATCGCGACGGCGAAGGCATCGCCCGCGAAGGTCTCGAGGAGAACGTGGCGTTCATTCGCCGCCTTTCCGGTGAGCCGGACCCACAACTGCGGGCGCTCTTCGGCCTCCATGCCTCCTTCACGCTGGGCGAGCGAACGCTTGCGCGCGCCGCAAGCCTCGGGCACGAGCTGGGCGCCGGGTTCCACATCCACGTGGCCGAGGCCGAGAGCGACCAGCGGCACTGCCTCGACACCCACGGTTGCCGGGTTGTCGAGCGCCTGCTCCGGCACGGCATTCTCGGGCCGCTCTCGATCGCCGCCCACTGCGTCCACGTGAGCGAGTGGGAGCTCGACCTGCTCGCCGAAACCGCCGCGGCGGTCGTCCACAATCCGCAGTCCAACATGAACAACGCTGTCGGCGTGGCGGACATCCTGCGCATGTTCGCGAAAGGAATCCTGGTCGGTCTCGGGACCGACGCCATGACCGTCAACATGCTCGAGGAGGTGCGCTCGGCCCTCTGGGCGCAGCGGCTCTTGCACCGCCACCCGTCGGTCGCGTTCGTCGAGGCGTTGTCGACCCTGGCGAACAACAACGCCAGCATCGCCAGCCGCTACTGGGATCCGCCGGTTGGCGAGCTGCGGCCTGGCTTCGCCGCCGATCTCATCATTCTCGACTACGAGCCGCCGACGCCCCTTACCGCTGGGACCTTCCTTGGCCACCTCGCCTTCGGCCTGCCGCTCGCCCGGGTGGCGACCACGATCGTCGGCGGCAAGGTGCTGATGGAGGAGGGCCGCCTGCTGATCGACGCCGACGAGGCGCGCATCGCCGCCCGCTCGCGCGAGCTCGCGGCAGCGCTCTGGGAGCGGTTCTGAGTGTCTGCACACCTGCGCATCGCCGGTGGCACGGTCTACACCGAGGAAGGCCCGCGGCGCTGCGACGTCGTCATCGAGGACGGCAGGATCGCCGCGCTCGAGCCGCCCGGGACTGCGGCTCGCACCACCGTGCTGGATGCCACAGGCCTCACCGTGCTGCCCGGGATGATCGACTTCCATGTCCATCTCGACGACCAGATTGGCAGGTGGCCGATTGCCGACGATTTCGCCACCGGCTCGCAGGCGGCGGTACAGACCGGCATCACGACGCTTATCAGCTTTGCCACCCAGCGAGCGGACGAGACGCTGGCGGCAACTGCCAGGCGCTGGGTTGGCAAGGCGGCGGGTGCGAGCCACTGCGATTTCGCCTTCCATCTCACGCCGACGCAGTGGCCCTGGGATTGGGCGACGATCGAGGAGCTGGTGGCGCGGGGATGGACCACCTTCAAGCTCTACACCACCTACCGCGAGGCCGGGCTGTTCACGCCCTGGGATCGCCTCGAGGAAGCGATGGCCGGACTCGCAAGTCGAGGCGCACGATTGCTGCTCCATTGTGAGGATGATGAAACGCTCGCCGGCTTCTCGCCCGCCTGGGTGAACCTCGCCGACGCCGCCTCGCACGGCTGCCTGCGGCCCGAGCGGGTAGAGGTGAAGGCGATCCTGCTCGCCCTCGATATCGCCGAGAGAACGGGCTGCCCGCTTCACATCGTCCATGTGTCAACCGGGAGCGGCGCCGAGGCGATCGCCGCCGCGAAGGGGCACGCGAGCGTCACCTGCGAGACCGCGCCTCACTACCTGCTGCTCAACGACGAGCGGCTCGCCGGTCCCGGCGGCCACCGCTTCCTGTGCACGCCGCCGCTGCGCAGCGAGGCGACCCGGGGGCGCCTGGAGGCGCTTGCCGTGGCCGGCGGGTTCGACATCTTTGCCACCGATCACTGCCCGTTCTCGCGCACCGCCAAGGACAGCTCAACCGGCGACTATCGCACCGTTCCCAACGGGCTTGCCGGCGTGGGCGCCCTGGTGCCACTCATGTTCGAGCTGCTGGTGAAGCGCCATGGGCTGCCACTGTCGGAGCTGGCCACGCGCCTCGCGGCCAACCCGGCGCGGCTCGCCGGCCTCTACCCGCGCAAGGGCGCGATCCGGGTCGGCGCCGACGCCGACCTCGTGATCGCAGACCCCGCAGGTGCGCCGCAGCGCGTCGTTTCCAGTCTCTCGCCCTGCTACGAGACCTATTCCGGCTTCACCACCGCGCTTGCCATCAAGCACGTCTTCCTGCGCGGCACGGAGGTCGTGAGGGATGGCCGCCTGCTTGAGCCACGGGGCGCGCGCGGCGCCTGCCTCAGTGCACCGTGAGCGCGTTGATCACCGCGTTGGCGTCCTTGTCTCCGAGGTCCCGGATCCGCACGGCCAGATACTCATCGTAGATGGCCACCAGGTACTCGCTGGTGGTGACGAACGCCGAGCTTGGAAGGAATGACTCTGACGCACTCTTACCGCTCTCGCTACGACTGCTCATGAGGAGCCCGGGCCGGTGGTGGGACCGGCGCCGGAGCCGTCACGCGAGGTGGCCTTTTCCAGCCGCCTCCCGTGGTCAGACACTGCCACCCCCAGCGCAACCAGCCGACCACGGCAGTCGCCAGCCACAGCGCCCAGGCGAGCATCGCCAGCCGGTAGACCCAAAGAGGGAGTGAAAGCGCCGCGGCGGCCGGCAGCGGGCCGGCGGTCTGGTCGGCGAACCAGCGCAGGTCGTAAGCGCTTGAGCCGTTGCCATCGACCCGCATGTCGGGAGAGCCGAGAAGACCGTACGGCACCGCGGCGACCAGGCAGCCGAGCGCGACCAGTGTGAAACCGACCAGCGCGAGCTGGACCAGGTCGAAGCGCCACCAGGGCAGGTCTTCCTTCAGGCGGCCGCGGAGGTCGAGGACGAGGAGCCAGGCCACGACCACAGTGAGCGCGACCCAGGAAAAGGTCGAGAAGCCGAGCCCGAGCAGCAGCCATTGATGGAACGTGAGCGGCGCCTGACCGAGGCGGGACAGTAGGAGGGCAACCAGCGCCAGGACGAGGAGCTCGCCCCAGTAGAGCACCGCCGGGCCGACCCGCGGCCCGGCGGTGGCGAGCACCCAGCGGCTCTGCGGCAGCTTGAGCACCAGACCGAGATTGGACGCGCTGGCGCCGAGGTCAATCGCCGGTACCCGGGAGCTGAGCCGAGCGCCACGCGGGTCACGCCAGCGCACGACCAAGTGCTGCGAGCCTGGGTGGATCGGTACGGTCAGCCGGCCTTGCTCGGGTCGGAGATTGACGGCTGCGCCGTCGACCTTGACCTCGAGCACCTCGGCATCGGCCGGCAGGGTGAGCGGGTGCTGGCCACCGCGGGTGGAGCGCAGGAGCACGGTCAGGGTGTGCTCGCCCGCCCGGCGCCCGACTTGTGAGATGACCGTGGCGCGGTCGATCGCCAGCGTGGCGCCGGCGACCGGATCGGGCCGGCTCACGCTCAGTGTCAAGGTTTCGCCAGGGAGCGGGTGAAACTCGTGGACCCAGTAGTCCTCGGCTGCGGCTGGCGCGGCCGCGGGCACGCCGGAGAGCTCAACCCGCCACTGTGGGCTGACGGTCACCCGCCAGGTCTCGGCCCGTTGGGCGAGCTCCGCGGCGCGAAGCTCGAGGCGGTCGCCTCGCTCCAGACGGGACTGCCAGGACGTCTCGTGCACGCCGGCGGCGAGTGCGGCCGTGACCCGGCCGTCGCGCGCCTCGAATCCTGGGGT
>JAZDGE010000451.1:0-4189 GCA_043807175.1 Acidobacteriota bacterium | reverse complement strand
AGACGCTGGCGAGCATCTCGCGCCCGGCGAGCAGGGCCGGCAGCGTGAGCGCGACCGACGAGGCGCCGGGGCCGACAAAGGGCAGGAAGCCAAGCTTGCGGACGAGGAAGTTGTCACCCCGCGCCGCCGCGCCGAGCGTCTCCGAGCGCCCCGGCTCCGGGCGGCGAAGGTCGTCGAAGGCGAGCACGTCGAGGCCGTGGGGACCAAACACCGCGCCTCGGCGGGCGACCTCCTCCCAACCCTCACGGCGCGCCGCCGCCAGCGCGCGCGCCCACATGACGCCGAGCCCGAGGCCGGCGATGCGCTCCGGGGCGAGCCCGGCCCCGGTGAAGGCGCCGCGCCGATCGGTGTTCGAGTCGTGGAATGCCGCCAGCGCCAGCCAGTCCACCGGATCGGAAACGACCAGGAACAGCCCGGTGTACGCGGCTGCCCGCGCCTGCGCGAGAAGCCCCTTCAGGATCTTGCGGTTGGGGGCATACTGCACCATCCGCACGTCGCCGGCGGCGCCCAGCGGCGGCACGCCGGCGGTCGCGGCAAAGAGAAATGCGCCACACTCGCGGAACGCCTCGTCCGGGGTCGTGCCGCGAACGACGGGCAGGCACTCGCGCCCGCGCCATTCGGCAATCGAACGAAGCTCAATCAGCCAGCGCTCCAGATTGGCAGGATCGGCGTCGTAAACGAGCAGCTCGCGAATCCCGGAGCGCCGCACTGCCATCGAGGCCAACACCGTGGCGGCGACTCCTCCCACCCTGCCGAGCCCGAACAGCGCCACCCTGGCGCCACCTGTCTGCGGCGCCTCGCCGAGGCGCGCGAGATAGGGCAGCACGCCCGGCACATCGGCGATGAACGTCCATGGCATGCCGCTCGCACGGCGGGGCACGAGCCCTCGGACTCCGGCCGCCGGCCCCCACCCCGGAGGCGCGATCCAGGGCTCACGGCGCGGGTCGCCGAAGCGCGGGCACAGCACGATCTCGGGCTCCGGCAGCGAGCGGCGACGGCGCGGCCAGCCGAGTGCCTCGGCGGTGACGGCATCGTCCTCGAGCGCGGCTCTTCCGTTGCCGTAGCGAGTCACTCGCCCCTCCGGCCCTGGCCATGGGCAGCGTGGGTCTCGGGGTGGAGGCGGGCGAGGGCCTCAATGTCCTCCGCCAGCAGCTCGCTGGGAAAGCGCTCCGGGGGAGGCGCAAACCCCTCGGGGAGGGGCGGGCAGCGGGGGGTCCGCACCACCGCGCCGAGATCGCGCACCGACAGGAGCCGCCCCTCCGTCGCGCGGAAGGTCTCCTCCAGGGTCTGCAGCAGGTGACGTCCCTGCTGCAGGACGAGGCGGGAAAAGTCGAGGGCGGCGCCCTCGGGAATCCCAAGCTGGTGGGGATAGTGGTACGGAAGGCAGTCATTGAGCGAGGGGAGCAGCGATCCCGGTTCGAGCGGCTCACGCCCGGTGATGCTCCAGCCGCCAAGATAGGGCGACACGGCGCTTTCGCGGAGCACGCCCTGCCAGCCCGGCACGACCACCGCGCAGCGGTGCGGAATCCCGCGCAGCTCGAGCACGGCCCGCACTCTGGCGTCAGTCACCCCGATGAGGACTTCCCGGATCCGGACCCCGGCCCGCTCGGCGGCCGCCACCACCTCGATCACGGCGTCCGCGCTCTCCAGAATCGTGACCAGCAGCAGCGCCTTGCGGCCGAGCTCGCGCGCCATCGCCAGTTGCAGGTCGAGCGGCGGCGAGCCGTAGAGGGGATGGTTGCCGCCCTCATTGCCCTGCCAGGTCAGGTAACGCTCGAGATCCACGGCCAGCGTCGGGCTCTCGCCCACCACGTCGCGGGAGAACTGCCGGCCTAGCCCAAGCACGAGGACGCGGCGCGGGACCGGCTCGGCCGCGAGGAGCTCCTGCGCCCAGGCGACGACGCGCCGCTTGAGCTGCAGCTCCTCGAGGTGAAGCAGGGCATTGCCGGCGTTCAAGCGGGCGAAGAAACCGGTGATCGCCTGGCGGCCCTGCTTGAGCGCCGCTCGCACCGCCGGGGCGCCAGCGTAGGGCGGCTGGAGCACGCCCTCGAGATCCCACGCCAGCACCAGCGGGTTGGCCAACCGCACCACCGCCCAGCGGCCGCCGCTCCCCGACCGCGAGCGCTCCGTCTCGTGGATGGTGGCGCCGACATGGCGAAATGCCTCCTCGAGCTCGCCGCCGCCGCCCTCCGGCGCCGGGGCGAGGCCAAACAGCAGCCCGCGATCGAGCCACCGCGCGAGGACCTCGGACACGAGCCGGCTCACGCTCCCCGCCGGCGAGCGCCGGTCACGCACGGCGACGCTCTCCACCACCGCGCCCTGGCCCACTAGCCGGCCCTCGGGCAGCAAGGCCAGACCCTCGTCGCCCGCCACGACGGGCACGGTCGCCGCCGACACCTCACGCCAGACGAGCGCTGCCAGCGCCCCCTCGCCGCTCCCGGCGCCGGCAAGGATGCAGGTTTTGCGGTCCTTCCCGGTGGGATTGAGGGCACGCAGCGGCGCCTCGAGGCGTAGCAGCCCGGTCATCCCGGGTGGCGCGCCGGCGGCGCCGGAGACCATGGTCACCACCTCGCGCGGCGCCGGCACGGCGCGTTTCTGTGCCGGATAGTTGACATAGAGTCGCCGCTCGACGAGCGTGCGGGCGACCAGCGGATGGCAGTAGGCCTCGAGATCCTCGCGCTGATCCAGGGCCGCCCGCAGCGAGGTCGACGAGACCGATGCCACCTGCGGCGGCGCCTTGATCACCGTCACGCCCTGCCGAAAGCGGCCAGTCCTCTCTTCCCATCCCGGCGTCTGGACGCCTTCGCGGACGATGACGGCGTGGGGAATCTCCCAGATCGGGCTCGCCGGATCGGCGTAGGCGCTCGCCCCGGCCACCACGTCGGAGCCGACCACCAGAATCAGCTTGCGGTTTCCGAGACTGTGTCGCAAATGCTGGAGGCCGGACGGGCTCGCCAGGTTGATGGGCGGTTTGAAAGGGGCGAGGAAGGCCTCGGGCGCAGAAGCCAGCGCCATCCACGCCAGCTCCTCACGGAGCTCGCGCGGGAGCGCGTGCTTGCGCCACGAGTAGTCGTCCATCTGCACCAGCGCCTCGCTCGTCGTCTCCAGCGCTCGCGCCACGATCGCCTGGTGCGCCGAGGTGAACGGATCGAAAGTCCCGGGAATGAACGCCACCGCCGGGTGCTCGGGGAAATGAATCGCCGGGTGCATCCGGGCAAAGGCGCGATCGAGGTGGTTGAGCGCCGAGGCGGCGAGGAAGAAGCGCACCCGGTCTCCAGGCCGGTGCGTGACCAGCGAGAACAGCTTCTTGGTCGCGAGCGCGAGGAAGTGGCGGAGCCGGCCGTCATCACGGGGCTGGCGGGCGAGCTTTTCGAGGACCACCGCCAACTGTGCGAACCCCTCGGTGACGGTGGCCGAACGGGACTCCGCCAGAGCGCCGAGCAGGATCCCCGTAAGCCTTCGCAGCACCGCGCCCTGGACCCGGCCGGGGCCGAGTGAGAGCAGAACCCAGCAAGAGGTCTGGAGGAGTAGGCGCTGGAGCGGCTCCGAGCCCTGCGCGACATTGACCTCGATGTCCTCGAGCCCTTCGAGGAACTCCTGCTCCGGCAGGCTGGCGAGCACCGAGCCGAGGAAGCGCGGGATGTAGCGGGTCACAGCCTCGGCGTCCAGCTCCAGCGACCGCAGCAGCTCGACCATGAGGTCGTTGCGCTGCGGCTCGGTGAGCAACGGCAGCAGGCGGAGGAGACAGCGGCCGGCATGGAAGCGCGTGCCCTCCACCCGGCTCACCTTGAGCAGGTTGGCGAAGTGTGACGCGACCTCGTTGGCGAAGTAGGCGCCGGGGTCGCGACTCTCCTCCAGGCGGCGGCGCGCAGCCTCCACGAGGTAGTCGCAGTTGACCTTCTTCTCCACCCACCCGATGCGCGTCTTCAGGTTGCGCAGCAGCACCTCGCGCACCGGGTCGCGGCCCTGGGTGCGCAGCTCGCGGCAGCGCCGCGCCAGCTCCGGGCGGCCGCAGGCGAGGGCGATCTCCTGGATGAGGGAGAGCTCGGCCACCAGCGCCTGAGCGCTCACCCGCGTCTCGAGCGCGGTCAGACAGCGGGCCGCCTCGCCGAGCAGGCGCGGGTCGTTGCGGCCCGCGCGCGCGAGACCGAGGAGCAGCCGCCACGCCATCAACCGCGTGTTGGTCGCC
>JAZDGE010000450.1:0-3300 GCA_043807175.1 Acidobacteriota bacterium | reverse complement strand
GGCCGCGGCGCCAGGCCGAAACATGGGTGTAGGCAAGGCGGGGATGGCCGGTGAAGCGCCGGGAGATCCACTCGCCATCGCGGACCGCGGCCACCGGGTAACGCCCGGCTGCGCGCCGCCACAGCCCTTCGACCGCCATCGCATCGAAGCCAGAGCGGAGGCGAAAACGCAGGGATGGCACCGCCCCTCGCTCCGGCGCCGGGCGCCGCCACAGCGGGACGCTGCCCAGCGGGATGTAGCTCATCCTCTTGATGCCCATCTCATAGTGGCGCACGCCGGGATAGCCGAACCAGAGCGGCAGATGGGTGGGGTTGCCATAGTCCGCGACGAACTGCTCCCAGCAGTTGGCGAACACTCGCGTGCCGCGTACCTCGGGCACCGAGTAGACGTCGACGATCTGGCCTGCCTGCACCACCTCCCCACCGAGCTGAAAGCGCACCGGTATGGCGCCGTAGTGCGCCAGCACGGCGCCGCTCTCGCTTGCCGTGATCGTGATGTAGCGGCCATACGGGGCGGCGGGAAACTTCCAGTGCCATTCCGAGACTGGGCGCCGCAGGCCGAAGACCCGGTTGAAGCCATCGTTGATCGCGCTCTCGTCGCCGGGCTCGTAGGCCCGGTTCGTCACCGTCCCGATCTCCGCCGCCATGACACCTCCGCGGACCCACCGCCGGCCTCACGCCGCTGCCACCCTTCGCGCTGGCTCCCCGCCTCTTCCTCCCCGCACGCCTCCCCGCCGTCGCGCCCGCACTCCTGCTGGCGCGAAGGCTAGCACGTGCCGGCCGTTGTCTCGCGTCCCGAGCAAAAAGGCGGCCCGCCGGGTGGCGGGCCGCGTGGTTTGAGGTGCCGGGGCGTCTCACGGAGCAGTCTGGGATGGAACGACGATCGCCGTGCCCGAGGAGTTGTCGAGCATCGAGGCGGTAGATACCGCCGTCACTCCGCCCGGGATGTCGATCTTGACCGTCACCGCGCCGAGATCCACGCTCGGATCGATGCCGAACCAGTTGTTGAGCGGCATCTGCTTGTAACCGTACCCGAGGAGGTTGAGGCCGGTCTCGCGGATCTTGCTGCCATCGAGACGGTAGAGGCCGATCTTGCCGTTCTTGCTGCCCCACCCCTCGGCGAGCGGGTTGAGGATGGTGAGAATCGTTCTAAAGCCGGTGTTCGCCTGCGAGGCCGCCGCCCCGTTGTGAACGAGACCGGTGATCCAGCGCGTGGTCGCCTGCGGCGGCGGCGGCCAGATCGAGAAGAGCGGCAGGAACTGGCCAAACTTGCCGGCGTTCGTGGTCTCAGTGTAGCTCCAAGCGCTCACCACCGGGAGGGTGATGTCGTCGTCGGCGCGGCCGATCCAGATCGACGCCGAGAAGAAGTTGATGCCAGTGGCCGCGAAGAGCTCCTCCAGCGTCATGCTACCGCCGCCCGGTAACGGCGGCTGGAGCAGGTACTCGCTTACCAACCCGGTCTCTGCCGGCCGCACCAGGAGGCGCAACGGCATTTCCCAGGAGGTCTGGTTGAAGATGACGAGGTCGCCGTGCTGGGTGGAGCCATTGGCGCCTGGCATCTCGTTGGGCAGGTCGACGGTCAGCAGCGCCAGCGGCGAGCAGGGGTAGCCGCCGAGATCGAGATCCCGGGTCAGGCTTCCGGTCCTGGTGACGCTGCCCTTGATCCGCTTGGCGGTCAGCGTGACCGCGTAGTGCCGGGAGCAGGGGAAGACATGGTCGGTCTCCCGGCCAGTCTGCGGCGGCGTGCCATCGCCGAAGTCCCAGGTGAAGCTGTTGGGGTTGCCGGCGGCGTCGCTGTCGCCGGCGACAAAGTGCACCGGCTGGAGCGCCTGGGGCAGCTCCGGCGAGAAGCTGAACTCGGCGGCGACCGGGCGAATGTCCTCGTAGATGGTCACCGTCTTCATCACCGAGGTGGTGGAGGTCCCCATACAGTTGGTGGCCTTCATGCGCACCGTCTTGGCGCCGGCCTTGCCGAAAAGATGGGCCGGGTTCTGGGTGGTGTACGTGATGCCGGCCTGGGGGTCGTTCTGGAAGTCCCACCAGGTCCAGGCGGAAGGGCTGCCGGTCGAGAGATCGGTGAAGTTGACGGTCTGGCCGAGGTAGGGCTGCTGCTGCTCCGGGTAGCTGGCGAGCGGCCCCTGTGGCGCCCAGTCGAAGTCAGACACCGGCAGCGCGGTCGCCGAGCAGGCCTTGAAGCGCCACTCTGCCACCGGCCCCGGCTGCTCCGAGCTGCCGCAGCCGTTCTTCGCGATCACCTTCCAGACATGGCTTAGCTGCGCCTCGGGGAACTCCTCGAGGACGCACTGGGTCTCGCTGATGTCGGCGCAGTACTTGACCCCGTCGACCCAGGCGTCGTAGGTCATCGGATCGGTGCCCTTGGCCGGCCGCTGCCACTGCAGCACCACCGTGCCGCCGGGAATCGTGGCGCCCGAGGGCGGCAGCGGTCCGGTGACCACTCCCGGCGGCTCGCAGCACAGCTCGCCGCCGACGGTGACGGTCTTGGTCTCGGTGTCCGTGAACGAGCCGCGCTTCGCCGTCAGGGTGATCTGGAAGGTCCCACGGCAGTTGTAGGTGTGCTGGAAGGTGGGCCCGGTTGCGGTCGAGCTGTCATCGGAGAAGCGCCACTCGAAGACGTTCGGGTCGCCGTACTCGAAGCCCTGCCGGGCGGCGACGGAGACCGGGACGCCCGTGGTCGGCGCCGCCGGCGTCATGTCGAACTCGGCCACCACCGGACGGATGTCGGCGTAGACCTTGACCGTCTTGGTCACGCCGCCGGTCCCCACGCAGTTGGTAGCGCGCAGCCTCACCAGGTGGTCGGCGCCGGTCGTGGCGCCCTTGGTGAAGGTGTGGGTCGGGTTCTGGGTGGTGTAGATGATGCCGGCCTGCGGGTCATTCTGGAAGTCATACCAGGTCCACGCGCTCGGCGCGTTGGTCGAGAGGTCCTGGAAGCTCACCGCCTGGCCGACATAGGGCTGCTGCTGATCCGGGAAGCTGGGCAGCGGCCCCTTCGGCGTCCAGTCGAAGTCGGCGGTCGGGATCGCCGAGGGCGAGTAGGCCTTGAAGCGCCACTCCGCCACCGGTCCCGGTTCTTCCGAGCTGCCGCAGCCGTTCTTGGCGATCACCTTCCAGAGGTGAACCGCCTGCTGCTCGGCGATGTCGCTCACGCTGCACTGGGTCTCGCTGATCCCCTCGCAGCGCTTGACGCCATCGACGAAGACGTCATAGGTGATCGGATCGGTGCCCTTGGCGGGCCGCTGCCACTGCAGAGTCACGGTCCCGCCCGGAATCGTGGCGCCGGAGG
>JAZDGE010000449.1:0-9021 GCA_043807175.1 Acidobacteriota bacterium | reverse complement strand
CTGGCGGCGGCGCTGGCGGCGGGCCTGCTCGCAGGCCGGCTGGACCCGCTGTCGTGGTTTGTCGACATCGCCGGGCTTTCCACCCGGATGGCAGTATGGGGCGGTCTCGTGGTGCTCGGTGGGTGGCTGGCCGGCCTCGCCGGGGAAGGCCTTCGCCGGCTGGTGCCCCTGCCGCGAAGCTGGCGGCGGGTGGCTCTTGCTGGACTCGCGCCGGTGGTGGTGCTGGCGGGTGGCGGGTGGTCGGGAGTCGCCGCCGCGGTGGTCGGGGCGGCGGCATTCGAGCGCGGGCAGGGCGTCTCAATCGGCTGCGCGGTGATGTGCGGCTGGATCGCCGGCGCGACCTGGGTGCAGTGCGGCTGGCCGGAGGCGCTGCGGGAAAGCCTCCTCCTCCTCCTCGCCGCCAGCACCGCCATCATCGTGTCCGCAAGCCACCGCCCGGAAGCCGGCACGCCCTGACCCGGGCCCCTCAGGCGCGGAAGGGCTCGGCTTGGAGGCTTGCTCCAGAACGTCTTTCGGCCGTGCGACAATTCTGCCTGGAGGCGGTGTGATCGAGCTTGCCGGTGTTTGGCGGACCTACCAACTGGGCGAGGCGAGCGTCCACGCCTTGCGCGGCGTCTCGCTGCGGATCGAGAAGGGTGAGCATGTCGCGCTGGTCGGGCCGTCGGGATCGGGGAAGTCGACACTGCTGCACATCCTCGGCTGTCTCGACCGACCGACCGCGGGGACCTACTCGTTTGCCGGCCGGGAGGTGGGCTCGCTCGCCGACGCCGAGCGGTCGGAGCTGCGCCGCCACCAGATCGGCTTCGTTTTTCAGTTCTTCCACCTTTTGGCGCGGTTGACTGCGCTCGGCAACGTCGAGCTGCCGATGCTGTTCGCGGGAGTTCCCGGCGAGCAGCGGCGCGAGCGCGCCCGGAATGCGCTTGCAGGAGTCGGGCTGGCAGCCCGTCTGCACCACCGCCCTGACCAGCTCTCGGGGGGTGAGCGGCAGCGGGTCGCGATCGCCCGCGCGGTGGTGATGGGGCCCTCGCTGGTGCTCGCCGACGAGCCGACCGGCAACCTCGATCGCGCCTCGGCAAGCGAGGTGATGGAGCTGCTCGAGAGCATGAATGCGCAGGGGATCACGCTCGTCGTCGTGACCCATGACCCGGCGATCGCGGCGCGGGCGCGGCGGGTCGTGAGGATGGACGACGGCGTACTCGTCGGGGCTCAGACGTCTGACGGGGGCGGGATGTGAAAGAACGAGCGGAGTTTTTGAGCCGGACACGAGAGCGGGGATGGGAGGGTGGTCTTGCTGGGCATCGGCACTAGGATAACCTCTCGCTGCGCTCTGGTGCGGGATCTGCATTCGCTTGTCCCCCAACACGATTCGCGTAGTGTTGTGGGGCAGGCGCTCCGCGCCTGCGCTTTCGCGTGCGATACCAAGAAAGCACGCGCGGAGCGCGTGCCCCACAGGTGCACGCGACCGGGGCTAGCGAGTCGGGTGACACCGATTGGCTTTCTGCGTGCGGGGTGGCGAAAACTGTCAACTGTGAACTGTCAACCAGAGACCTCGCCTCGCCGGCTGTCTGCCGGAATATCGGAGCGGACGGAGCATTGAGGGCGCTCGACCTGCTTAGCTTTGCCGGTGGTGCATTGCGCGGGCACCGGCTGCGCACCTCGCTCTCCGTCGCCGGAATGGCAGTGGGGATCGCGGCGGTGATCACGCTGACCGCCCTCGGCGAGGGCGCCCGGGAGTACGTGCTGCGCGAGTTCGCCGCGCTCGGCAGCAACCTGCTGATCGTGCTGCCCGGCAAGGTCGAAACCACCGGTGTGGCGCCCTTTGGGGGCGTGATTCATGACCTCACGCTGGACGACTTTCGCGCCCTCGAGCGCCTTTCGCGGGTGCGAAGGGCGGCGCCGTTGGCAGTCGCGACCGAGACTGTGCGCTTCGGCGACCGGGGCCGGTCGGTGCCGATCCTGGGTACGACGGCCGACTTCCTCGAGGTGCGGCACGTCCGGGTGGAAGCTGGCAGGTTCCTCCCGGCTCGCGATCTCGATCAGGGCGGGAACGAGGTCGTCCTGGGCCGGAAGGTCGCGCATGAGCTCTTCGGCGCCGACAATCCGCTCGGCCGGGTGGTGCGCGCCGGCCCGTGGAGGTTTCGCGTTGTCGGAGTGATGCCGCCGCGGGGGCGCGGCCTCGGCTTCGACTTCGACGATCTCGTCTTCATCCCGGTCCGAACCGCGATGCGCGCGTTCAACCGCACGAGCCTGTTTCGCATCCTCGTCGAGGTCCGGGTTTACAACGAGATGCACCTGGCGCAGAAAGACATTCTGGCGCTGCTCGAGGAGCGCCATCGCGCGCAGGACATCACCGTGATCAGCCAGGACGCCATGCTTGCGGCGTTCTCCGCGATCATGCGGGCACTTACGCTCGCGCTCGCCGGCATCGCCTCGGTGTCGCTGGCGGTGGCGGGGGTGGGGATCATGAACATCATGCTCGTCGCGGTGACCGAGCGGCGGGCGGAGATCGGCCTGTTGAAGGCGCTGGGCGCGGCAGATCGGCAGATCCTGGTCGCGTTTCTCTTCGAGGCGGCGCTGCTTTCCACCGGCGGCGGGGCAGCCGGCCTGCTTATCGGCGCCGGGGCGCTCAGTGCCTTCGTCCACTTCTACCCGAGCTTTCCGGCCGCTCCCCCAGGCTGGGCGGTCGCCGCCGCGCTCGCGCTGTCGTTCGTGGTCGGGGTGGGATTCGGGGTGTGGCCGGCGCGGCGCGCCACCCGCCTCGACCCGGTCACCGCGCTGGCGCGGAGATGAAAGCAATGCCGGCCCTCCCGCGCAAAGGCAGCTCGCCCTCCTGTCTCCCGATTTTCATTCCTACGAATTGTCCTTGGGTGGGTGGGGGTCGAACCCCGGACCCCGGACCCCGGGCCCCGGACCCCGGACCCCGGGCCCCGGACCCCGGACCCCGGGCCCCGGGCCAATGAGCGCCTACGAGCTGATCCGGTTCGCAGTCGGCGCGCTCGGGGGACAGCGGCTGCGCTCCGCCCTCTCCGCGCTCGGGGTCGCGATCGGCGTCGCCGCCGTGATCCTGCTGACCTCTCTCGGCGAGGGGACGCGAGCGTACATCGTCGGGCAGTTCACCCAGTTCGGCACCAATCTGATCGAGATCAACCCGGGCAAGGTCAAGACGATCGGCATCCCGGGGGTGTTCGGCGGCACGACCCACAAGCTCACGATCGATGACGCCGAGGCGCTGCGGCGGTTGCCAAACGTCGAGGCGGTGATCCCGGCCACGATGGGCCAGGCGCGGGTGGAGGCGGGCGGCCGCGGCCGCAGCGTCTACATCTATGGCGTCAACCACGAAACGCCGGCGGCGTGGAAGATCGAGATCGCCCAGGGTAGCTTTCTTCCCGCCATCGATCCGCACCGTCAAGGCACCCTCACGGTGCTAGGGCCCAAGCTCGCGCGCGAGCTCTTCTCTGACCTCTCGCCGCTCGGCCGGCGCGTGCGTATCGGGAGCCTGAGCCTGCTGGTCATCGGCGTGATGGCGCCGAAGGGACAACTGCTCGGCTTCGACCTCGACGACTGTGCGTTCATTCCCGTGGCCACCGCGATGAACCTTTTCAACCAGACGGAGCTGGTGGCGATCGACCTGCTCGCGCGCAGCTCCGAGGCGGTTCCTCGCGTGGTGGCCGGAAGCCGGGAGCTGCTCATCGCTCGCCATCGCGGTGAGGAGGACTTCACGATCACCACCCAGTCCGAGATGCTCGACACCTTTGGCCGCGTGATCGGCATCATCACCGTCGCGGTCACCGCGATTGGCGGCATCTCGCTGCTGGTGGGCGGCATCGGCATCCTCACCATCATGTGGATCGCGGTCCACGAGCGGACGGCAGAGATTGGCCTCCTGCGCGCGCTCGGCGTGACCCGGCGCGGCGTGGAGCGGCTCTTTCTGCTCGAGGCCCTCATGCTCGGCGTGCTCGGCGGGCTGGCGGGGCTGGCGCTAGCGTTCGTGACCGGCTGGGTGATCCACGCCGCGGCACCCGGGCTGCCTCTGCACACGCCGCCGGGGGCGGTGGGCGCCGCGCTCCTCACCAGCTTGCTCGTCGGCCTCGCCAGCGGCTATCTTCCGGCCCGCCGCGCCGCCTCGCTCGACCCGGTCGACGCGCTGCGCGCGGAATGACGTGATGCTAGAATCTTGCGCCCTGCCGCAGAAACGCGGCGGATGAAGGAGTCGCGGATGAAAAAGCTGGTGGCGATTGTGATGGTCGGGCTGGCCGGAGTGGTGGGAACCGCTGGGGCGCAGGAAGCTGCGAAGCTGCCGCTGGCCGTCATCGACGTGCAGCAGGTGGTGCAGGAATCGGCGGCCGGCAAGGAGAGCATGGCGCGGCTGCAGAAGCTCCAGAACGACAAGATCACCGAGGGTAAGAGGCTCAACGATGTGCTGGAGACGTTGCGCAAGCAGGTCGCCACCCAGCGCGCGACCCTCACCGACGCGAAGGTGGCCGAGCTTGAGAAGCAGATCGAGGACAAGCAGGTGGAGATGCGCCGCTTTCAGGACGACGCGCAGCAGCAGCTCGAGGAAGGGCGCCGCAGCGAGCTCGAGGCCCTCGAGAAGCAGATCATGCCGATCATTAACGAGCTTGGCCGCGAGCTGAAGCTCCAGCTCATCTTCAACAAGTTCCAGTCGGGACTGGTCTTCGCTGACGAGACGCTGGACATCACCGATCAGGTGCTGCGTCGCTTCAACACCAAGGTCACCAAGTGAGGGCGCGCCATTGGCGCTCGAGCGCTCGCCCCGCCTCGTGCGCCGGCGCTGCGCCCGGACGCTGAGCCGCGCGGGAACGACCGGCGATGGCTGGATTCACCCTCGGCGAGCTGGCTGAGCAGATCAAGGGCGAGGTCGCTGGCAACGCCGAACGACTGGTGGAGGGCATCCGCAGCCTCGAGGAGGCCGAGGACTGCCACCTGTCGTTTCTGACCAACCGGCGCTACCTTTCCTCGGCCCTGGCCTCGCGCGCCGGAGCGCTGCTGGTCGAGGACGCGGCTCTGTTTGCCGGGCGGGATCTGCTGGTCTCGCGTGAGCCTTATGGTGCGCTCGCCCAGCTCCTCGAGCTGTTTCACCCGGCTGAGCCGGAACCGCCCGGCATTCATGTGACCGCCGTCGTGGCGCCTGGGGTGGAGGTCGGTGAAGGTGTGCGCGTCGGACCTCAGGCGGTGATCGAGGCGGGGGCCGTGCTTGGCGCCTGGGCGACCGTCGGGGCAGGCTGCTACCTCGGTCAGGGTGTCATCGTCGGCGAGAGCTCTCTGCTCCATCCTCATGTCGTGGTCGAGCGGGACTGCCGGATTGGTGCCCGCTGTGTGCTCCACTCCGGTGTCGTGGTGGGCTCGGACGGGTTTGGTTTTGCCACTGTCGGAGGCATTCACCGCAAGGTGCCCCAGGTCGGAATCGTAGTCGTCGAGGATGA
The DNA here is from genome assembly GCA_043807175.1 of Acidobacteriota bacterium. Lineage (GTDB taxonomy): Bacteria > Acidobacteriota > Thermoanaerobaculia > Thermoanaerobaculales > Thermoanaerobaculaceae > JAZDGE01. The sequence goes on along the minus strand of JAZDGE010000449.1, from coordinate 3,577 downwards.
CGTCGAGCTTGGCGCCAATGTCTGTATCGATCGTGCCACCCTCGGCGAGACCCGCGTCGGCCGCGGCACCAAGGTCGACAACCTGGTGCAGATTGCACACAACGTGCGGGTCGGCGAGCACTCGCTGCTGGTCGCGCAGTCCGGCATCGCCGGCTCGACCCGTCTTGGCCACCACGTCGTGATGGCGGGACAAAGCGGTGCCGTCGGGCATATTACCGTCGGCGATCGGGTCCGGGTCTCCGCGCAAGCGGCCTTGACCGAGGACACTCCCGCGGACTCGTGGATATCCGGGTTCCCCGGCCGGCCTCACCACGTATGGTTGCGCGCGATGGCCAACCTCTTCCAGTTGGATGGCTTGCGACGCCGGGTCAAGGCCCTCGAAGAAGCCCTTCTGCGGAAGGAGAAGCATGGTTGACATTCTCGGCATCCTCGATGTGCTGCCGCATCGTTACCCATTTCTTCTCATCGACCGCGTGCTCGAAATGGACGCGACACGGGTGGTGGCGCTCAAAAACGTGACCTTCAACGAGCCGCACTTCCAGGGACATTTTCCGGGTGCGCCGGTCATGCCGGGGGTGTTGATCGTCGAGGCGATGGCGCAGGCTGCCGCCGCCATGATGCTGCGCGACATCCCGGATCGCCAGAACAAGCTGATGCTCTTCACCGGCATCGACAACTGCCGTTTCCGCCGCCCGGTGGTGCCGGGCGATCAGTTGGTGCTCGAGGTGGAGGTGCGCCGGCGGCGGCCCCGGTTCGCGGTGCTGCACGGAGTGGCGCGGGTGGACGGCGAGGTGGTGGTCGAGGCCGATCTTTCGTCGGCGCTGGTCGACCGCCCGAAGGCAGGCGAGTGATGGCGAGGATTCACCCCTCGGCGGTCGTTGACCCACAAGCGGCGCTGGCGGGTGACGTCGAAATCGGCCCCTATGTGATCGTCGACGGCGAAGTCGAGATCGGCGCCGGCTGTGTTGTCGGTCCGTTTTCTCGCATCGAGGGTCCGTGTCAGATCGGCGAGGGCAACCGTTTCGTCTCCCACTGCTCGATCGGCGCGCCGCCGCAAGACATCAAGTACCGGGGCGAGCCAACCCGGCTGATCATCGGGCCCGGGAATGTCTTTCGCGAGCTCGTCACGATTCACCGGGGCTCGCCCGGCGGTGGCGGGGTCACCCGGCTCGGCGGCCTGGGCCTGTACATGGTGGGCGCGCATGTCGCCCACGACTGCCAGGTCGGGGACCACGTGATCTTCGCGAACGCGGGAACGCTCGCCGGGCATGTCCATGTCGGAGACCATGCCACCATCGGCGCGCTCACCGCGGTGCATCAATTCTGTCGGGTCGGGGAGTACGCCTTTCTCGGCGGCGGGACGATCGCCACCAAGGACTGCCTGCCCTACATGAAGACGGTCGGCAGCCGGCCGGCTCGCTGCTTCGGGCCCAACTCCATCGGGCTTGCGCGCAAGGGCTTTTCGAGCGCGAGCAGAGAGGCTCTGAAGCGCGCTTGGCGGTGGTTGCACCACCCAAAGCTGACGACCTCGGAGGCCACCGCGCGAGTCGCCGAGGAGCTCGGCGAGGTGGCAGAGGTTGCGCGCCTGGTCGCGTTCATTCGCAGCTCCGAGCGCAGCGTGATCCTCGCTCGTGGGTAGTTGTTCGATCTGCCGGTCGCCCAGGGCGCTGGCAGAGGGGGCTGGGAACCGCTACTCCTTGATGATCAGGCCGACGAGGCAGCCCCCGAGCGTGTACTCGATCACTGCGCCGAGGAACCAGGTGAATGCCATCGAGTAGGGGATCGGCATCACGGAGTAGGTCCCGTAGCCCATCGCAACCCCGGCCCCAACCCCGAAGATGAGGCCGTACTTGACGCCGGTGCCGAGGCTCTTAGCGCCAACCAGCAAGCCATAAATGGCGGCAAATGCCAGCGCCGCGATGAAGACCGCCACGTACATGACGCCGTGCTTCATCTCCGCCATCGGGCGCCAGAGCTGCGCGGTCGCCTCGTACGCTCCACGCAGAATGATGCCGTGGATCACGAAGTCGAGTAGCGACCACAAGACGAAGACTGCGACCCCGCCCAGCACGATCTTCTTTGCCATGCTACCTCCCTTTAGTCGGCCCATGCCCTTTTTCAGGCACGTGAAGTTGGGGGAATCCTAGCAGAGTACGACCTCGCGCGCGCCCCCCATTCCGATCACGGGGCAGGCTGCCTGTCGGAACGAGGGCTCACCGGTGAGCGTGCCCCGATCGAGGCAACGCGGCCCGAGACGCCCGCCAGGTCAGGTTGAGCGCCCGGCCTGACCAAATGTCTCCGAAATTACACAACGCTCACCCGGGCGCTGCGCACCAAGCCAGGCGCGGCCTTTCCCCCAACCCCGAACCCCCAACCCCAATTGCGAGCGAAGCGAGCTAAATCCTTGGCCCTACATGTGGCCGACCAGGGCCTGAAGGCGCGTGATCCGCTCCTCGATTGGCGGGTGGGTCGCGAGGATGCGCATCAGGCCCCCTCCGGAGAAGGGGTTGGCGATCATCATGTGGGCCGTGTGCGGCTGCGCCGTGGCCATCGGGACCCGCTCGGTGTAGGCGCCGAGCTTGCGCAAGGCAGAGGCGAGGCCGAGCGGGTTGCCGGTCAGGCGCGCCCCGCCCTCGTCGGCGGTATATTCGCGCGAGCGCGAGATGGCCAGTTGAATGAGCACCGCCACGATCGGGGCGACGATCATGAAGAAGAGGCCACCGCCGGCAGAGCCGCGTTCCTCGCGCTCCCGGCCGGCGAACATCAGTGCATAGCCGGCAATCCGTGCCAACATCGTCAACGCGCCGGCCACCGTCGCCGCCACTGAGGAGATCAGGATGTCGTAGTGTCGCACATGCGAGAGCTCGTGGGCGAGCACGCCCTTGAGCTCCTCACGGTCCATCGTTCGCAGCAGCCCCTCGGTCACGGCTAGCGCGGCGTGGCTTGGGGAGCGGCCGGTGGCAAAGGCGTTTGGCTGCGCCTCGGGGATGAGGTAGACGCGCGGCATCGGCATGCCACCCCGCTGGGCGAGCTCGGCCACAGTGGCATACAGTTGTGGCGCGCTGGCCTCGTCGACCTCCTTTGCGCGGTGCATCGCGAGGGCGATCTTGTCCGAAAAGAAGTACGCCACGAAGTTCATCAGGCCGGCAACGGCGAGCGCCATCACCAGCCCCTGCGAGCCCCCGAGAGAGTCGCCCATCCACAGCAGCAACCCCGTCAGGAGCCCGAGCAAGAGCGTTGTCTTCAACCAGTTACTCATTTTCAACCTCCTCGCCTGCGCGCCGCCAACCTCGGGGTGGTACGCGGTCGCCACTGGCAGGACGAGTGCCGCAGTTCTGCGCCTGCCGCCTGCCATTCTACGCAAACTCCCTGCCAAGTCATGCGAGGTTCATGGCCACCCCAATCGTGCAGATGCTCGCGAAAGCGCGCCGAAAGCGGGAGGTCCAGGTCCACGTCCACGTCCACGTCCAGGTCCAAGTCGGTCCAGGCGCGGGTCCACGCAGAGCTGACACGTCAGCTCAACGCCTGCGGAGGCAGGCCGGCAACCCTCCCGACTTCCCCCAGTGGGTGGGGGACG